>JAHDWH010000318.1 GCA_023384455.1 Caldilineaceae bacterium
TACCTGATGCTCTCGCTGCTTGATTCTGCTCTAACTCATTTTGAACACACCCAATTGAATTGAAGAGTTGGTTCCCCCTGGCAACTGAAATCACAGCGCGGTTCAAAGAAAGTAGTGCCAATCTTGTGGACAACGAGATCGATGTGGCCGTAATCGCCTGGCTACCCGATCACATCATCTATGGCCGTCCACTGATTATCGATGTGTGGATCGATTCGGCTTTGCGTCTGGCCCAAAGCAGGGATAATCACTATCACGATCCGCCGCATTATTTGGTTTTTGAGCCCCACGACACCAGTACACGTGCAGCCAACCTTCAGCAGACAAATACCAACGGTTACGTCTTTCAGGGTACACCCCAACAGATGCAAGAGGCCGAAGCGCTGGTTGCTTCTTGGGGAAGCCAGGGTAAGCAATTCGGCAGCACAGTCGATTATCAGGCGAAAATTCAGTTACTACGCAACCGTTTTCCGTACCGGCTTGACACAAATTTTGCCAAAATGGACCGTATCGGCTATGCAAGTCTGGATGTATTCAAATCGACTGTATTGGATCGCCAGCTACACGGACACTCCATCCGCCGTTGGGCGCAGGTGGTCCGCAATCCAACTGCGAAAGAGAATCTTGCGCTCTTGCGCGAAGTCACGGGCCTGTAATCGGCTCACTGGTCGTAATGAGAAAGCCGGGTAATCCCAACCTGATAAAATTCTTTTTGAATTTCGGCGCTATAACATTTTCTTCCCAATTTATGGGAAGCCACAGCACCGGTGCAGACGCCGCCAAAGGGATCCCAAACCACATCCTCTGGCTCACTGGTCAATTCGATGGTGAGTTCGAGCAGACTGAGAGGCTTCTGGTTTGTGTGAAGGGCCTTGTTCCCGGTTTTGATGCGCTCGCCATTGCGTATAGCTGGCGTGCTCCACACATTGGTAATGCCGGAGGGCAGATTGAATTTGGCACGCATTTTCCCCCACTCCTCGCCTGTCAGAGACTTTCTCCCATCCAACGAAAAATAAGGTCTTCCGCCAGAATCTCCGTGACGATTGGCATAGGCAGAAAACTTTACAAATGCCTCAACTGGTGGGAAATACCAGAGATGGCATTGAGTAAAATACTTGCGAGTAGCCGCGTTTTTAACACCGCACGCCTCATTCGTTTTGTATAACGGCAGGCCTGTACGCTCCCATTCATAGCGCAACCACTCTTTCATCGAGAGTGCGTTACCGCCAATCGGAAAAACGGCATCTTTGACATAAAGCACACAAAGCTCTGTAACAGTAGGCAGCCGGCGCAAACTCTGGGTATTGGAATTGCCCGCAATGTGTGAAATGCCTTTATCCCAGACCGCAGCGCCCCGATAGACCCATCCATACTTCTCCAGCACTGGGTGAACATTTGCCCAGCCAATTTCCGTATTCCAAAACCAAAGGCTCGTTAAGGGTGTCGATCTGGCTGTCCATTCCGCAATATGCGGCTCATACCACTCCCCTAATTTGTGGGGCGTAGGGGGATCACCTGAAAAACCGGAAACCCCGTAAGGACCATCGGAGATGATTGTTACAGGAGAGGGCCAGTCAGTACACAGTATCTGCGAGTCTCCGTAGAGGATATGCACTCCATCGCGTGCATAGTGAGTGGGATGGGCCTGACAGAGTTTTTGGTCGATATGAATGCGCGAGAAGGTGGCGCTGCTGGTCTGTTCCTTATCCGAATCTGAGAAATCGAATAGGGTTTCACGAAATCCAAGCTGTTGTTCCATCCTGCCAACTCCTGCAACTCAATAGACTGGCTGCGAACGCAACGTCACCGCCACGTTAGGAATACCCACAAACATCTCCTCCACTATAGCACAAACCAGCGCTACATCGACACCCCCAGCAACCCCCGGGTAAACTGAAAGTCGATATTCCCCACCTGCGCCGCTTTGGGTTTGTGAACTCTACCCAGCGTCGCCGCCAACAAATCCGCCATCTCCTGTGCCCAGCCCGCCGGATCGTCGCCCAGCACCGCGTCCATATCCGCGGCGTAGCGCTGCTCCACCGATTCCTCGCCGGTCACTTGCAGCACAGGAACCAGCGGATGGCCCTCCACCGGGTGGCCGCCCACATAGGCCAGCACCACCTCCACCCCCGTCCCGCCCAGGCCGGTGAGGGTCTCGGCCCAGTGGGAGGTGGGCGCTTCCATCACATGAAAACCGACCCGATCCACAGCATCGGTCAGGGCCTGCCCGTAGGCGAGGGTAGGCAGATGCGGGCCAGCACCGACGGTTTCGGCCAGGAAAGCGGGCGAGGATAGCAGCCCCGCGTTCTCCGGGACGATGACTGCGCCGCCGCCGGCCACAATCCCCCCGGCCAGACGGCCCAGTTGGGTGGCGGCTTCCGGCGAGAGTTCGCCGCTGTTGAGCAGGGCGACCCGCACATTTTCCACACCGGCTTTGACCGACGCAGGCGATTTCTCTCCGGCAAATTGGCGGACAAACCAATCCTCCACCTTCGCCAACACCGCGTCAATCCCCCCGTCCGATTGAATGCTGGCCCAGCCGTAGCGGCTGAGATCGATGCCCCGCTCCTGCAATTCGTGGCGGAAATAGTCGTTGTGGGTCTTCTCGCAGCCGTGTTCCAGCAGCAGGACACTGGCCGCGGCCGGGTGGCGCAGATAGCCGACGAGGGAGCGCACGTACGGGTCCCCCGTGCCGCCGCCAGAGGAGCCGCAGCCTTCGGTGTGGGCCAGGGCCACAAAGCGGGAGATGCCTGCTTCTTTGCCCAGCCCTTTGCCGTTGAACTGGGCCGCGGCCATTTTGGCGATCTGCCCGGAGCAGAGGCTGGTGGGCAGGATGAGGGCGATGCGGTCGGCGGAAAGGCCGGTGGGAGAGGGGAAGGCGGGGTATTGGAGATTGGGGATTGGGTGATTGGTTGATTGGTTGAGGGGCAGGGCGCGGCCCTTCGGTTGGGGCATCCGGCTGATCTCTTCGACGTGGCCCGGCTCGGTCTGCCGCCAATCCCGCCAGAGCTGGACTTGGGAATGACCGGCCTTTTCGCCGACGGTGCGCTCGCCAGAGGCCACACGCACGGTCAGGTCGAGGGTGGCTGCTCCCAATTCGTCCATCGACTCGTCGTCCAGATAGCGGCCCGCGTTCACGTCCATATCCCGGCTGAGTAGCTCGTAGCGCCGGGTGGTGGTGACAATTTTGACTGTGGGCACGAAGGGAAAGTTCGTAATCGAGCCATTGCCTGTGACAAAATAGATGACGTTGCAGCCGCTGGCGACCTGCCCGGCGATGCTTTCCAGATCGTTGCCGGGGCTGTCCATAAAATAGTAGCCCCCTTCGGCGATGCGCTGGCCGTATTCCAACACCCCATCCAGCCGGGTCTGCGGGTCTTTTTTGCGGGCCGCGCCGATGGATTTGAGGACAATATTGTAGAGTCCCCGGAATTTGTTGCCGCCGGAGGGGTTGCCCTCGGCGGTGTGGCCGTGCCAGCCCACCCGCTCCTGAAAACGGGCAATCAGTTGCAGAAAGTGGCGGGCGGTAGCCACATCTTTCACTTTTTGCAGCACGTATGGCTCCGCGCCGATCAGTTCGTCGGTCTCGGCCAGATTGGCCGCACCGCCGTAGCGCACCACTTCCCGGGCCACCCAGCCCGCCAGCGGATTGCCCGATACGCCGGAAAAGGCGTCGGAGCCGCCGCATTGCAACGCCAGTTTCAGTTCGGAAAGGGGCATCAGATCCCGGGAGGTGGCGTTAACCTCCTCCAACCAGCCCCGCACAATCGCCTCGGCCCGGTCCAGGCTGGTCTGGAAACCGTCGCGAAGGGTGAGAAATTCGTGGGGGACGGCGTCCAGCGGGTAATCGTTGTCGGCCAGGTACTCCTGCAGGAGGGCATTCGTCACCGGTTCTATGCCGTAGTCCACACAGAGGACCGCGCCCACATTGGGATGGACGACGAACCCGGCCAGGGTGCGCAGGACAAATTCGGTGTTATTGGGGTCGTCGTGGCCGCCTTCGGTGTGGGCCACGGCCACAATCCCGTCGATATTGGGCCAGGCGTCGGCCACGCCAGCCAGCCGGGCTTCCAACTGTTTGACAAAGCCGCCCGTGCGGGAGGACGTGCCCAGCAGAATAATTGTGTTGCGGGTGCCCACGCCCCGGCCACCCGACCGCGGATAGCCCCAAAAGGCCCGTTCGTGGGCATAGGCGGGCGATGCTTCCGCTGGCTGGAAGTTAGCTTCGTCCAGAATATAGGGCGGCACGAAATCTTCAAAGTTGGGGGCAGTGGGCAGGGCAAAGCTGATGGAGCGCCCGCTCAGGGCTTCCAGCATCTCCGCGTTGTGGACGTACTGGCCCGGCGCGATTTCCTGGGTGGCGATGCCGAAAGGCAGCTCCCAGGAGAGCAGGTGCTCGCCGGGGGCGATGGGCGCGATGGCGAAGCGGTGGCCTTCCAGCACAGTGAAGTCGAGCGTCAGGGAGTGGCCGTTGTATTCAACAACCGTTCCTGCGGGCACTTTGCGGGTGACAATCGCGACGTTATCGCCGGGCATGGGCAGGCGGGCGATGTCATTGAAAGAAATAGGGGAGAAGGGGATTGGCTGGGTCATAGGGGTTCCCTTTGGGTTGGATTTTTACAGATGTGCGATGAAGAAATTGTATCACAGGGGAAAGCTATTCAGGGCCAGCGTTTTCCATACCCTGCCAGCAAAAATTTTGGGTTTTATCGTAGGCGTTGCTTGTAGCAGCGCAACAGACGAGTATCCCTTCGGCTGCTTGTGCGGTTAAAAACCGTACTTACAGAAATGCCAAATTACTTCATTTGCAAAGCACTAAGGCTTATCAGTAACTGATTTGGTTGAATTGTAGGGAATTGTTAATTACTTCGTATTCCAGATACCTTAACGGATGACACGTCTTATTTTTGTAGTTGAATTTGTGAAAATCTTCGATCAAGTTTACATAATCTTTTGATTTTCGGTTACGAAATTTTTTCGTTATTAAAACTGGCTGTATTTCACTTATTCGATTGGGTACATAATACTGTTGAAGCCAATCAATATATCTTTGAATCTGAATAATGTTAACCTGACTTGCTTCAACAGCTTTCAATTCTATTGGGACGACGATTCGAGGATCGCCAACAAGTGACAGCATAATGTCAATTCTCTGCATTCCTACTCCACACGAAACCTCATTGCCAAGCCACTCAATGGGTAATCCTTGAAGCAGAGACTCGTCCAGATTCGTATCGGTATTCCTACCTACATTTTGAACTATATAGGCTTGCAAGTGTGTTTCAAACGCTTTTCTATCTCGATATTTTGACAGAAGCCTTGGCAAAATGTTCAACGGCTCCTTCCTTCCGGTATACGAAAGAAAAGTATCGCTTGGCTCAATTTCCTGGGTAGACAAATTGAATTTGTAACCTGAACCAGAAATCGTCTGCCTATTGTTCTTCTCCCTAATCAAATTCAACAGTCTTTCGCTTTCGTAGATAGTTATCATCGTATTCCCCCGGTTGCCCTTGAGCTTTCGATAGATGAGGCTCCAGAGCATTTGATTCGGGGATTGAATTCGCTTTATTTCGTCGAGAGCTTCCCACTCGGTGATACCTTTGGCATATACTTGCCGCGGTGATAGTAGTGTCCTGAAAGTGAGTGATTTTCCCAGATTTTCCTTTATAGCAAAGTCACGTAGAAACGAGGAGTTTTGTAGGATGGGTTTGTTTCCCG
>JAHDWH010000319.1 GCA_023384455.1 Caldilineaceae bacterium
TCGTGGACAGTGCGACGCACCGGATGGAACTTATTTCTTGACGAGTCCTTATCACATTGCGACAGGTGCAGTATACAGCTTTAGCCCCGACCGCAGCAATACTGTAATCAAAAGACGTTTGTAAACACAGATGAAAAGGAACACGTAAGATTTACATCTGTGTTTCTTTCCATCTGTGTTTACAAAAAATTAACTGTCCGACATCCGCCCGCCGTCCTCGTCTACACCACCACCGCCGGCACATCCGCAGCTTTCACCGCGGCGTTGAAATCGGCCACGCTCTCCTCCAGAATCGAGTCGAGTTTGTCCAGTTGGGCGTCCACCTGCCCGGAAATATGGGCGAAGACGTCGTAGGTCTGGCGCGTCGGCGCGGCGTCGGCGGCGGAGATGACGCTGATCAGATTGATCAGTTTGGCGTTGAGACGGATGGGCTTGCGCAGCCGGTCGAAGGCGGTCTTGGAATCCACCGATACCAGCTCCTTCTCCACGTCGCCCAGTTGCTCGCCGATCTGTTTGGCCCGCTCGGCCAGGGCCGACGCCTGCTTCTCGTCCAGCCCGGCCTTGCCCGCGTTCTCCGCCCACAGTTTCATCTGATCCCGCACCCGGCGCAGCTTTTTGATGGCGGCGTGGGTTTGCGTAATCTTTGCATTGACCGTCTGCCAAGCAGCAAACTGCTCGGCCATTGCCTCCGGGGTGACGCCCGTGGACGGGTCCACATAAATCTCGAAGGACTCTTCCAGCGTAGCGTCCCCCACCTGCAAGCGCACGGCATAGCTCCCCGGCGCGGCCAGCGCGCCGGTGACGGACTTTTCAGTGATGACATCCCCCGGCAGCTTCTCGGCGTCGGGATAGCGCATATCCCAGACAAAGCGGTTGAGACCCGGCGCGACGGGCAGGTAGACCGCCGAGTCGTCGCTCGTCTTTCCCGCCTCTGGCTTCGGCTTTGGTCCAAAGGATTTGATTTCAGCGCCAGCGCCGTCCAGAATCGTCAGCTTTACTTCGCCGGAGAGTTCCGCTGGCAGGCTATAATAGACAATCACCCCCTGGGGCGGATTCTCGCCGGAGTCGATGAGGGTACGCACCGCCTCGCCGTTCTCCCCCTTCTCCTCCCGATAGGTGATGAGCTGACCGAAGGACATTCCGTAAGAGCGACCCGGCCCCCGCCCCATCCCCACACTCCAGGGCAGCCAGCGGCGCAGGGAACGGCGCGGCGGGAAAAGAGCTGGGGATGGGGGGTTGGGGATCGGGGACTGGAGATCGGGACTCCCAGTCCCCAGTCCCCGATCCCCAATCCCCACCTTCCGCAACGGCGTCAGATCGTCTAATATCCAAAAAGCCCGCCCGTGGGTAGCGACGACCAGATCGCTCTCTTTGACTTTCAGGTCATAGACCGGCGCGACCGGGAGATTCCCCGGCATCCGCTGCCAGTTTGCGCCGTCGTCCAGGGAGACGAATAGCCCGGTCTCCGTTCCCACGTAGAGCAGCCCGTCCCGGGCCGGGTCGGCGCGCAGAATGCGGGTAATCTCCCCCGCGGGGAAGCTGGCGTCGATACGCTGCCAGCTTGCGCCGTAGTCGGTTGTCTTGAAAAGCCAGGGGCCGTACTCGTCCAGTTTGTAGCGGGTGGCGGCCAGATAGACCATGGCGGCGGCGTGGGCGCTGGGTTCGATGACAGTAATCAGGCTGAAGGCGGGCAGGTCGGGTGGCGTTACGTCCTGCCAGCTTGCGCCGCCGTCGCGGGAGATATGCACCAGCCCGTCGTCGCTGCCCGCCCAGAAGATGCCCTGCTCGTGGGCCGACTCGATGAAAGTCGAAATCGTGCAGTAGTGTTCAGCGCCGCTGGTGTCCAGATTGAGCGGCCCACCGGAGGGCTGCATTTTGCTCTCGTCGGCCCGGGTCAGGTCCGGGCTGATCTGCTCCCAGGAGTGGCCCTCGTCGGTGGAGCGGAAGACTGTGTTGCCGCAGGTGTAGAGAACCCCGCTGTCGTGGGGCGAAAAGAGAATCGGGAAGGTCCAGGGGAAGCGGTGTACCATATCCACCGCGCCCCAGCCGCTGTAGGGTTCCGGCCAGACAGTCACCAGCCGAATCTGCTTCGTTCTGTGATCGTAGCGTTGCAGCGCGCCGCCGCCGCCGGGCGACGATCCCACCGCGCCCACAAAGACGATATTCGAGTCGTCCGGGTTGACCGCAATATAGCCGCTCTCGCCCGTCCCCGCGGGGTAGGAATCGCTCCACGGAATCGCCCCCTTCTCGCTGGCGCTGGGCACGCTGATGCTGGAATTGTCCTGCTGGGTGCCGTAGACCCGGTAGGGCAGTTGGTTGTCCACGTCCAAATGATAAAACTGGCCGGTCATCTGGTTGTAGATGCTGCTCCAGGTGTCGCCGCCGTTGAAGCTGACGCAGCCGCCGCCGTCGTTGCCCTGGACCATCCGCTGGGGGTCTGCCGGGTCGATCCAGAGCGCGTGGTTGTCGCCGTGGGGGGTGCTGATTTCCGTATAATTCTTGCCCCCGTCGGTGGACTTCCACATCTTCAAATTGTTGACGTAGACGGTCTCAGCGTCCTGGGGGTCGGCGAAGATGTGCATATAATACCAGGGCCGGGCCATCAAATCCCGGTTGGTGGTGAGCAGGGCCCAGCTTGCCCCGCCGTCGTCCGAGCGATAGACGCCGGACTTCTCGTCGTCGCTCTCGATAATCGCCCACACCCGATCCCCTTTGGCCGGGGAGACGGCCACGCCGATTTTGCCCAGAATCCCCTCTTGGGGCAGCCCTTTGGCCCGGGTAATGTCTGTCCAGCTATCGCCGCCGTCGGTAGATTTCCACAGACCGCTGTCCGGGCCGCCGCTGACCAGCTCCCAGAAGTGGCGGTGGACCTGCCAGATGCTGGCGTAGAGGATGCGGGGATTGGTTACATCCAGGGCCAGGTCAATCGCGCCGGCTCTGTCGCTGACGTGCAGAATGCGCTCCCAGGACTTCCCCCCGTCCAGCGTGCGGAAGACGCCCCGCTCGCTGTTCGGTCCAAAGGCGTGGCCCAGCGCGGCCACGTAGACAATATCGGCGTTTTTGGGGTGGATGCGGATCATTGCGATGTGGTGGGTGTCACACAGCCCCACATTCTTCCAACTTTTGCCACCGTCGGTGGATTTGTATACGCCGTCTCCCCAGCTCACATCCCCCCGGATGGTGGACTCGCCCATCCCGGCGTAGATCACATTCGGGTCGGCTTCCGAGACGGTCAGCGCGCCCACCGCAGAGCGCTGGAAGAAGCCATCGCTGATGTTTCCCCAATAGGTGCCGCCGTCGGTCGTCTTCCAGACGCCCCCCGCGCAGCCGCCAAAGTAGGCGATGTTGCGGTCTGTCGGGTGTCCGGCCACAGCCACCACACGCCCACCTCTGGGCGGGCCGATGCAGCGGAATTTGAGGGCGTCCCAACTGGAAAGGTCGAGTTGTGTAGTCATTTTTCACTCCGTTGTGATGGGAATTGGGGATTGGTTGCTGAGTTTTTGGCGGTCTGTGGTCTGCTGTCCGCGGTCCACCTCTGGCAAACCGGTTCAGTATTCGAGGATAGTTGCAGTGTAGGGGAAAGTGGACGGTTGGTCAAGTCTGTTGACAACCCACAAATCCCGTGCTACGATTTCGACAAATCGGACAACATTTCGTTCAAGATGTCAGGGGAAAACCAATGCCGATGACTGTCACTTCTACAGAAGCGAAATCTCAGTTTGGGTCGATGGTGAAGTGGGCCAGAGAGAATCAGGACGAGATTATTGTCAAGCACTACGGCGAACCGTCGGTTGTGCTGCTGCCCTTTGCCGACTACGAGGAATTGCTGCAATTGCGCGAGTACGCACGCAAGGCGAAAGCCCGGCTACTATTGGAAAAACTACGGCAAGAAATCCAAAACGACAATCCTGTCATTGATCAGGCCGAAGCCTATGGGGAGGCAGGAATGTCGGAGAGTGTGATTCGTGAAATTCTGGAAGCGGACGCCCAGTATATGGATTCTCATCAATGATTCGGGTGTTGCTGGATGCGAATCTACTTATCAGTTTCCTGCTTTCCAGTCGCCCTGATCAGTCTGTGAGTCGTGCCGTCATGGCAGCCCTGGGGGATCAGATTCACCTGATCGTCCCCACCGAAATGATCGCAGAAGTCCGTGCTGCCTGCCAGCAGAAGCCATATCTGAGCGCGCGTATCACAGCCGCCCGCCTCAAACAAGTGCTGGACACAATCGTTGCCGTAGGCCATCTGCCCGCTTCGACATTGCCCCCTTTCCTTCCATCTGGCCGGGACCCCAAAGACGATTACCTGCTTGTCTTTGCGCTGGTCGAACGAGTGGATTATCTAGTTACTGGCGATGAAGACCTGCTGACAATTGGCAACGTGGACGGTGTGCAGATTGTCAATCCCATCGAGTTTTTGCGCCAAATGGAAGAGTAACGCAATCTCGCTAATGCCAGTGTAAATCACATTCAGAACTACTTCGGAGACGACCAGATCACCCGCCCCAGCTCGCTGGAAAAGCTGTCGCTGATATTCTCCCAATAGGTCCCGCCGTCCGTCGTCTTCCAGACACCCCCCGCGCAGCCGCCAAAGTAGGCGATGTTGCGGTCTGTCGGGTGTCCGGTGCTTAGGTTGGAAACGCCATTAAGCTGGAAACGCCGCCATTCCTGGCGGCGTTCCCAGCGGTATTTATCGACCGGCGTTGGCAAAGGGAAAGAGCGTGGCTTTCACCTCTTTTGTCAGGGGCGCGCCATATTCGCAGGCTTCAAAGGCTTCGGCGAACTCCACTGCTCGCCCCCGCTCCTCGCCGTATTCGGCGATAAGCATCTCCCGATAGAGTTCAGCGGCGTGGCGGAAACGGGGCGAGCGGAACGCCCGCAGCCAGGCCCGCCGCGCGTCGGGCCCATCCGGCACTTCGTTCAGATAGCCGCCGTTGTAGGCCAGCCACTCGTACATTTGGGAGACGTGGCAATGGAGCGCGTCGATCTTCTGCTCGTACACCTCGTCGATGCCCACCACCACATCCGGGGCAAAGGGGTAGGGGCGCTGGAAGTGATCCCAGGTGTAGACGATGACCGGCATTGTCATCAGATGGGGGACGTGGGAGACGACATTGGGCACAGTCAGCAGATAGGAGGCGTCCTGCACCAGTTGGGAGGTGTAGCGGTGGTCCGGGTGGTAGTCGTTGGGCCGATGGGTGGTCATCAGGTCCGGCTGGAACTCCCGGATCAGCCCGATCAGTTGGTGGCGCACTTCCAGGCTGGGCAGCAGGCTGCCGTCGTGGTTGTCCAGGGTGATATACTCCGCACCCAGACAGCGACCGGCGTTGGCGGCTTCGATCCGCCGCCGCTGGGCCAGGGGGCCGCCGCCCATTTCGTGGTGGCCGGCGTCGCCGTTGGTCACGCTGACCATTTTTACTGTGTGGCCCAGGCGGCTGTAGAGCGCGGCCAGCCCGCCCGCGCCAAAGTCGGGGTCGTCCGGGTGGGCGCCGATGATGAGAAGACGGAGGGAAGTCACAGAGCAATTCTCCTGTTTGGTTGTGGTTGGGTAGGACAATAAAAATCAGAGTGCAAATTTCGCAGTTTCTGCCCTGAAAATAGCCATTCGTACGTCGGACTGTTAGTCCGACGGGCCTGCAA
>JAHDWH010000320.1 GCA_023384455.1 Caldilineaceae bacterium
ATATTAAAAAACTTTGGTGCGTTTTTTAACCCAAATTACACCCGGTTATGTGCGGTTAGAAACCGCACCTACAGATTCCACAATCTTCTTGATCAGTACAAAAAAGTCGAACTTCTGACTGCTTCAACGAATGAATCGAGTTTTTTGTGAACCCTTCTCACTCTCCACTTTTGCTCTCCCTGCTCGACAAATTCGCCGCGGCGGAGTGCTGCTGGTTTGCCAGCACCCGGCCCGACGGACGCACCCACCTGGCCCCCATCTGGCACGTCTGGTATGACGGCGCGGCCTATGTGGTGACAAAGGGCGACGCGGTGCGGGTGGAAAATATCCGCCACAACCCCAGGGTCAGCCTCTCTCTGCCCGACCCGATGAATGTCTTTGTCATCGAAGGCACGGCCCGCTTCGCCCCGGAGATGGAGGATGCGCTTGCCCCTCTCTTTCAGGTCAAATTCGATTGGAACATCCGCACAGACCCCGGCTATGACACAATCATCGCCGTCGATCCGGTCAAGGCCCTGGCCTGGGGCAGCCACGGCGAAGGGCGCTGGCATTGGACGCCCAACGCCGAATGAGTCTGCTAATCATTGCCGGACTGAGCAAAAGTTACGGTGCGCCCGTATTGCAGCAGATCGACCTGCGCGTAGAATCCGGTGAGATTCTCTGCCTGCTCGGCCCCAGCGGCTGCGGCAAGACAACACTGCTGCGCATTGTGGCCGGGCTGGAAGAGGCCGACGAGGGGAGCATTCGCTTCGACGGCGCGGCATTGGCAGCGATTCCGGTCCACCGCCGGGGCTTTGGGCTGATGTTTCAGGAGTTCGCCCTCTTTCCCCACCTGACTGTAGCCGAAAATATCGCCTTTGGCCTGCAAATGGCCGGGTGGGAACGGCCGCGCCAGCGCCAGCGGGTGGCCGAGATGCTGGATTTGGTCAATCTGGAGGGGTACGACAGCCGCTCGATTTTTGAGCTGAGCGGCGGCGAACGGCAGCGGGTGGCCCTGGCCCGCAGCCTGGCCCCCAGCCCCCGCCTGCTGATGCTGGACGAACCCCTGGGCAGCCTGGACCGGACACTGCGCGAGGAGTTGATGGGGGAGCTGCGCCGCATCCTCAAACGGGTGGGGGTGACCGCGCTCTACGTGACCCACGACCAGACCGAAGCCTTTGCCCTGGCCGACCGGGTGGGGGTGATGAATGGGGGGCGCTTCGAGCAGATCGCGCCGCCGGAGGAACTCTACGCCCGGCCAGCCACACCTTTTGTGGCCCGCTTTCTGGGGCTGCGGAATCTGCTCTCTGGGGAGGTGGGGTCGGATGGCCGGACCCTGGAGACGGGGCTGGGCCGGATGCTCTTGCCAGAGGCGGCCCCGGTTGGTCCTCATACGCTGCTCATCCGCCCGGAGATTGGGCCGGAGAATATCGGCGGCGATGGCGACGGGGGCAGGATAAGCGGGAATCTGACCGGCGCGGAGTTTCGGGGCAGCGATTATCACCTGCAAGTCACCCTTCCCAGGGGCGACGGCGAGGAGTTGGAACTGGACTTTATCCTGCCCACCCGTCACCGCCGCAGCCGGGAAGAGCGCTTGCCCCAGGTGGGCGAGCCGATTCGTATTGGAATTGACAAGAGTCAGTTGGTGTTGATTCCGGGGGACTTGTAGTCGCTGCCCACCGATTGGGAGAAAAACGTAAAACGTGAGATGGCTCGACCTGATCTCACGTTTTACGTTTGGGCCGCACCACAAGCGTACATCCTGCAGATGAGCTTTCCGCGCGCTACTCCACCGGCTCCAGCAGGGTAAATTCGCTGGTATTGGCCGGGGTCCAGGCTTCCACGCCGCTCTCTGTGCGCACAAACCACCAGACAATCGTATCGCTGTTGCCCTGTAGCCAGAGCGGCCCGTTGATAATTGTGGCCTTCATCGCTGGCTCCAGATAGCCGACAACCTCACCAGCGGTAGCTCCGGCCAGAGTGCGCAGGGTGACGCCCTGAATCCCGGCGCGCAACTGGACCTGTTGGCCCAGGTCCAGAGGCAGGGCGTTGCGGCTGACGGGCAGGCCGTTGGTCTCAAAAATACGCCCGGCCGGCTCCACAGCCACTGGCTGGGCTGTTTCTGCTGCGGTGGACGCCGCCGGGAGCGGTGTGGCGACTGTCTGTTGCCCACTCTCGCTGCTCTTTCCCCCCAGCAGATCGTTGAGAAACCAGCCAGCCGCGCCAAAAATCAACAGGGCAACCAGGGCCAACGCGGCGGGCCTGGCCCAGCCGGGCAGACCCGTCGGCGGGGGTGGCGCTTGCAGGGGAACGCTGATTCTGTCCTGGGCCAGCCGGGCATAGAGGACGATCAGAGGCAGCTGGGGCAGGCCAAAATAGCGATCAGCGACCAGCAACTGGGCCTGGCGCACGGCCTGGTCATAGAGGGTGCCGGTGGTGCTTTCGTGCAGGTGCAGCTCCGCGCGCACGGGCCGATCCTTGCGGTCCATCAACACCAGCAGACCGGCCAGGGGCGCGCCTTCGCTGTCGGTGATGTTGTAATAATCCCCGTGGATCGACTGCAAATCCGAGTGAGCGCTGCTGCGCTTGCTCTGGCTCAGGGTCATACCACTGGTCTGGGTTGCTTCTTCAGCCATTGCTTTGCTCCATCAGGGCAGTTGAACGGTGGCAATGCCTGCCACCTGGACGGACGTATCGTTATAGAAGGCAACCCGTATATTGTACTCAATCGGGATGTCTGGACGCAAAAAGCCCCGCCATACCAGACTGTCGCCCACTTTG
Organism: Caldilineaceae bacterium; assembly: GCA_023384455.1. Taxonomy (GTDB): domain Bacteria; phylum Chloroflexota; class Anaerolineae; order Caldilineales; family Caldilineaceae; genus JACQGT01. The sequence continues at coordinate 2,761 of JAHDWH010000320.1, forward strand.
CGGTAGGGATATTCACCAGCAGGCAGACCGCTGAACTCGGCCCCCCGCTCCCCGCTGCCCACATAGCCCAGACTGTTGCCCTTCAGCCTTTCGCCCTGGTTGGCCGACCCGGCATAGGGGATTTTAAGCAGTGTGCCCTGGGGTGTAACGGCCTGCTCCTGGGCCCCGATATTTTCGACCAGCAGCCGGTGGACGCCCGCCGCGCGCACGCTCTCCTGGCTGACCAGATAGAGACGCAAGCGCAGATTGTAGGTGACCCCGCCGATGCCCGGCCAGTTGCCGTCAAAATCCAGGGAGTCGCCGATGGCCCGGGGCGCGCGCTGGCCGCCGATCTGAAACTCCGCTTTGCCGTCGGCAATGGTTGTCAGCACAATGTCGGTGCCGGGAATGCGCTCACCGACGGCGATGCGTCGTTCGGTTGGCCCGGCAAAGACAATGGCATTGTCTGCTACATTGAGGAAGGGCAGTTCGCTGATCTGGGGCAGGTTGGGGATATTGCTCAGGTCGGGCAGGCCCAGGTCGCGTAGCTGGTCCAGATTGGGCAGTTGGGGATTGCCGGGAATCTCGACCGGAATGCCGGGGATGTTGGGAGTGCTGCACCCGGCCAGGAGCAGGAGGAGCAGAAAGAATACTGCATAAGAGAAAGTTAAACCACAAAGGCGCGAAGGCACAAAGGAAGAAAGATGTACGGATTCCTTCTTTGTGTCTTTGTGTCTTCGTGGTTTCTCTGTCTGGTTCTGCCAGGTTCGAGTATTGAGGATCGGTTGCACGGTTTCACTCCTCCTTTAATAGGCCCCAATTTCCAGCAGGCGGTCATCGTCTATGCCAAAGTGATGGGCGATTTCGTGGCGCACCACCCGGCCTACCATCTCCCGCACTTCGTCATCCGTGCGGCAGCGCATAAGGATCGGCCTGCGGTAGATGCTGATTTTGTCGGGCATGACCAGATTGTAGCCGCTGGTGCGGGCTGTGTGGGGGATGCCGTGATAGAGTCCCAGCAGGTCTGTGCGCCGGCGCACCCCCACCGACCAGAGCGCGTCGGCATCGGGCCATTCTTCCACCACAATCGCCACATTTTCCAGCTTCTCAAAGAAGAGGTCGGGCAGGGCTTCAATGGCCTGGGCCACCAGTTCTTCAAATTCTTCCAGAGTTTGCATAGATACGCTGTGTAGGGCGGATTGGTACTCCGCCCGGCGGTTGTTAAAATTGATCTACGGGCGGATTACCAATCCGCCCTACGGGTTGCCGGTCGCCCCAAAGGCGCTGTAAAGTATGTCTGCCGCGTAGCGCTGAACAGGAGCGGGCAGATCCTCCCAGCCCTTGCCCTCGGCCAGATGGCGGCGCACCCGTTCCGGCCCCCAATTGTAGGCGGCCAGCACCCAGCGCAGATCGTCTACGCCCAGCCGCGCCAGGAACTCCTGCAAGTAGACCAGATAGAAAGCGGCCACCTGGACATTTTCCTGGGGGTCGAAAGGATTGGCCGCGGCCACTTGGGGTGCGAACTCATCCCAGGTGGTGGGCAAAATCTGCATCAGCCCCATATCCCCATCCCGGCCCAGGGCCGTTGGGTCCATCCGGCTCTCCCGATAGGCCAGGGCTGCCAGCAGCCGCCAATCGATGCTCACGGGATCGCCCACAGTGCGGAAGAGATCGGCGTAGGTGACGATACGCTTCTGCTGACGCTGGGGCAGAGGCTGGAGTTCCGCCACCGGGCCGCCGATTCCCCCAGGGGGCTGGGGCTGGGCTGTGGGAGCTGGTGTGGGCAGGGGCGCGGCGGCCACACTTACCAGCTCGGCAGGCCCAGGCATGGGGGGCGCAGCCAGCCGGGGCGCATTTCCGGGAATCACCAGTACCAGGGGTGTGGGCTGAACCGGGAGCGACTCTGCCACCGGGGGCGGGGTGTTGCCCAGCCCGGCCAGCAGACCCGCAACCCCCACCAACGCCAACAGTGATAACCCCAAAAAGATCGCAGCCAGCCCGGCCAGCAGAAGTCCCAGCCAGAGATGACGGCGCGCGCGCTGGCTGGGCCGTGGCAAGCCAATGACAGAAAGATGGGGGGGGCGGGTGCTGCGCAAATGGATAGGCATACGTTGGGATGAATTGTATCACAGAGTGCGCTTTTGGGATACGAAACAGATCGCCTGGTCGGGCGTAACTGCTTACCCCTACCCAACCTCCCCCACCGTGGGGGAGGAGTCGATCCAGTTCCCTCCCTGGAATGGGGAGGGGTAGGGTGGGGTGGCTGAACAGGTACGGTTCGGGCTTATCAGTTCTCGGACGAAACACAAAAGCCCCTTGCCAAAATCAACAATTTCGTGTACGCTTATCCAGCACTCTTGCGGGCAGGGACGGGCCGACAACGCTATTCCCCTGGAGAGTGGCTATGATACAAGCAGTCGAAGTTTCTCATCACGCGGCGACGCGTATGGCGCAACGCAACCTGTCCACTGAAGACGTCGAGTACGTTCTTCAGTTTGGCTATCGGGTGCGGAGCGGTGGGGCATTGCACTTCTTTCTGCGCTTTGATGATATCCCCAAAGCGGACAGAAAGCGGGCGCAGCGTCTGGAAGGGACAACAGTTCTCATGGATCGAAGTGGTCAGTTCATTATCACTGTCTACCGCAATCGTCGAGGACTCAAAGGAATACGCCAGAAAGTCAAACGGGAGATCGAGCAACGAACCCTCCATTGACACAAACCCTCGACCTCCCTTCAGCAGAACAATTCCGTGCCGTTACCTGTAGCCTTTTCTCATCCTGACCGTTGTCGGCCCGTCTCTGCCCGCCGGACAAAACGAAGCCGGACCCTGACAAGTCCGGCTTCGTTTTTGCATTCCCGCGGTCTCTGGATGTAACTGTTCACCCCCTCCCAACCTCC
>JAHDWH010000010.1 GCA_023384455.1 Caldilineaceae bacterium
AAACTTTTCCCTCTTCCGATACCCCCCTTCTTATTTGTGGGTAATGGTTAGCCCAAAGTGGGGGAGGAGTCGTTCCAGTTCCCTCCCTAGACTGGGGTGGGGTAGGGTGGGGTGGCTGAACAATTACCCCGAGTTGTCATTTTGGAGTGTTCGCTGTAGTCTTAATTTTGACAGTTCCTCACAATAAAAGTACGATAACGGATAGCTTGTGCGCGTCACAGCCATTCTCACGGCTGGGGCGTTCACAAAATTTTGTACCTTCTGTAGTTTTTGTTCACCAAAGGAGATGGATATGCACTACACCAAAAGATGGCTGACGCTGGTCGGTGTCTTGACAGTGCTGGCATTTGTGCTGGCCGCCTGTCCTGCCCAACCGGCAGCCCAAACAATCGAAGTAACCCGCGAGGTCGAAAAGATTGTCGAGAAGGAAGTTGTCAAGGAAGTCGAAGTTACCAAAGAGGTGGAAGTCGAGAAGGTTGTGGAAGTCGCAGCCGAAGACTACACCACCCCCCACCCCATCCTGAGCGATATCGTTGTGCGCCAGGCCATTGCCCAGTGCATCAACCGGGACGAGCTGATCGCCTCCGTCTACCCCTATGTGGCGGACGATGTGAAGCCCACCCTGCGCATGGACACCTTCCTGCCCAAGAGCCACTGGGCCTACAGCGGTGGCTATACCGATTACGCTTACGATCCGGCTGCGGCCAGTGCTTCGCTGGAAGCTGCGGGCTGGGTTGATGGCGGTGACGGTATCCGCGCCAAGGATGGCAACCGCCTCTCCCTCAAGTTCACCACCACCACCGCCCAATTCCGTCAGACCTGGGCTGCCGTGGCCGAGCAAAACCTGAAGGACTGCGGTATCGAGATCATCCGCCTGCACACCCCCGCCTCCTGGTGGTTCGGCGACCAAACCGGTTTGCAGCGCCGTGACTTCGAGCTGGGCGCGTTTGCCTGGGTCGGTCAGACCAACCCCAGCGGCCGCACCCTCTACGCCTGTAACCAGATTCCCCTGCCCAGCAACAACTGGGAAGGTCAGAACTATATGGGCTGGTGCAACGAAGAAGCCAGCCAGGCTATTGTAGCTGGCAATAACACACTGGTACAGGCCGAGCGCATCGCCGCCTATGACATTGTGCAGAAGCACTTTTCTGCCGATATGGTCTCCCTGCCCCTCTTCCAGCGGGCCGAGGCCGAAGCCTGGAGCACCAATCTTCTTAACTTCCGCTCTGATCCCACCGAATATAGCTCGGCCAACGCCGGGGAATGGGAACTGGCAGACGGCGGCGATACGATGGTTATTGGCTTCTCCCAGGAACCGTCCACAATGTTCGGCCTGATCGCCTCCTCGGCGGTACAGCGCCAGGTCGCCCAGATGAGCCAGGGCATGTTGACCAGCCAGTACAGCTATGACTACCAGCCCGTACAGCAGGACGGCCTTTCCACCCTGGAATCCGGTCTGGCTACCAACGAGATGGTAGAGGTCAAGGCCGGCGATATGGTCTATAATGTGGATGGCGAGCCGGAAGAACTGGCTGCCGGCACAAAGATTATCGTCGATGGCGAAACCGTAGAATACGACGGCTCCAGTGTGGTTTCCCTGCCCCAGTTGGTTGTCAACTACAAAGTCAAGCCCTTTACATGGAGTGATGGCGTAGCGGCGTCTGCTGCCGATATGGAGCTGGCCCACAAGATCGACTGTGACAAGGACTCCGGTGCGGTTTCCTATATCACCTGCGAAGCCATGCAGAGCGTGACCTTTGGCCCGGATGTGGAAGCCACCGTCACCTATCTGCCAGGCTACCAGGACCCGACCTACTTCCTCAGCGCGATTGGTCTCTACCCGAGCCATCAGGTGTTGAGCGATGGCCGCAACCTGGCCGACGTGCCCGCGGCTGAATGGGCCACCCTGCCCGAAATCGCCGAGAAGCCCCTAAGCTTCGGCCCCTTCGTCATCACTGACTGGGTTAAGGGCGAGCGCATCGAGATGGAAGTCAATCCCTACTACGAGCCTGCGCCCAAGGTGCAGAAAGTCATCGTCGTGATCGTCCAGGACACCAACCAGGCTGTGGCCCAGTTGTTGGCCGGCGATCTGGACTACCTGGAGCGGGCCACCCTGGGTGGCGGTGCTGAAGTCCAGACTGTCATCGACGCTGCGGCAGAGGGCAAAGTCAATGTGGAGATTATCCCCAGCCCGACCTGGGAACACATTGATATGAACCTGTACACCAAATAGTCAGGCTCCCTTGTTCGCAACGTAGGCGATTCAGACAGGGCTGTAAGTAACCCACCGTCTATCGCCCTGTGTAATTGTGAAAGCGGGTGGAGCATTCCCAATCGGATGTTCCGCCCGCTTTTGCTTTCTGATAAATATGAGGACACAGATTTTAATGATTTGGGCAGGACTTACGCACTTTCTCCTGGGTGCGCAGACGTCTCGCCTGCTGTCGCCAGGATGGCGGCGTTCCCAGGTGCGTAGGTCCTGTTGAATTGATCTGCGCGGATCAATCCGAATCATTAAAATCTGCGTCTCTCCTGAATAGTGGATAGCCAGGGGCTGGAATTATGACAAATTATCTGATCCGCCGTGTCATACAGATGATATTTGTGATTTTGCTATCGGCAGCGGCTACTTTTGTTCTCTTCAACATTGCACCGGGCGGACCGTTGACTGGTTTACAGCAGCAACAACAGAAGTTGACCCGAGAAGACATCGCCCGCATCCGCGCCCAATATGAGCTGGACCTCTACCTGCCTGTGCGCTTCTCCCGCTGGCTGATTGGCGCCCCCTCTGGTCCTATTACTGTGGGCGGGCAGGAGCTATTTGCCAACATTCCCGTGGGCTGTTATCTGCCCCGAGAAGAACAGGTGACGGACAGCAATGGCAATTCAGTCACCCGCCCCACGGGCTGCGATGACTACGTATACCTCGCCGAGTTGCCTGAATTGCATCCGGTCATCCGCAGCACCAAAGGCATTCTACGCGGGGACTTCGGCCTGTCAACAGTCGTCCGCCCCGGTCGCCCGGTGTGGGACGAACTGGTCAGCCGCCTGCCTGCCACACTGGAACTGCTAATCACCGCCACGCTGCTTTCGTTGCTGATTGGCGTGCCCATCGGCATCTACAGCGCGGTCAATCAATACTCCCGCTTTGATTATTTCTTTACCACATTGGCTTTTATCGGCTCCTCTATGCCGGTCTTTTTCTTTGCTCTGTTGCTAATTCTGGTCTTCTCAGTCATGCCTATCTTCCTGCAGGATACGATCCCCTGGATTCCGCGGATTCCCTCGGGGCTGCGCGAGGCTATGCGTGACTACAGCATTGCCACCTGGCTGCCCCGGGTGGAGGCAGGCTCACTCTGGGATCGGCTGCTCCACCTGGCAATGCCCCTGCTGGTGCTGACCTTCTTCAATATGGCCGGGTGGAGTCGCTTTGTGCGGACTTCGATGTTGGAGGTTCTGCGCCAGGACTATGTGCGCACGGCCCGGGCCAAAGGGCTGACAGAGCGTGTCGTCATCTACAAGCATACCCTGCGTAACGCCCTCATCCCCTTTGTGACGATTCTGGTCCTGACGATTCCCGGCATCTTCAGCGGCGCGATTATCACCGAAACGGTCTTTGCCTGGCCGGGGATGGGTCGCCTCTACTTCGACGCTCTCAGCCGCAGCGACTGGCCGATTGCCCTGGCCTTCATCTTTATCACCGCCGTGCTGACCGTTTTTGCGCTTCTATTGGGTGATATTCTGTACACAGTCGTCGATCCGCGCATCAAGTACAAATGAGGTTGGGGACTGGAGATCGGGGATTAGGGATCGGGTCACACGCCACCCCAGTCCCCAATCCCTAATCCCCAATCCCTTCTCTTTGGGAGAAAATCAATGGCAGCCACAGCCGGCACACTCAAAATTGAGGCAAAGCGGGAGAAACAAGAAAGCCAGGGGATGGTGATCGCCCGGCGTTTTATGCGCCACAAACTGGCCGTCATCTCTCTGGTTCTCATTCTCCTCATCTTCATCGCCTCCCTTCTGGCCCCGGTAATTACAACCTTCCCCCGAGACGCGGTGGATATCTCCGCGCCCACCCGCCCCGGTCCTCCTGGCATCGCCGGCAGCGATGGCCGTATCCACATTTTGGGCATCGACAATCTGGGGCGAGATCTCTTCACCCGGATGCTCTATGCGGCCCGGGTCTCCCTCTCGATTGCGTTTTCGGTGGTGATTCTCTCCGAAGCTATCGGGGTGATCATCGGCGCGATGGCGGGTTATTACAAAGGCTGGGTGGATACGCTGATTTCTCGGGTCATCGAGTTTATGAGTACGATCCCCCTCTTGCCCATTCTCCTGATTCTATCCGCCATTATGATCAACACAGACGCCAAGCTGCCCCTGCCTGGTTTTGTGATCAAAGGACTGAGCGCTGTGCTCCTGGCCCCGGAACGGGAAGCCAATCAGGTATTTGTGCTGGTGATAATCATTGTGGTTTTCGGCTGGATTGGCGCAGCCCGCCTGATGCGGGGGATGGTGCTTTCGCTCAGCGAGCAGGACTTTGTGGAGTCATTGAAAGCCTTGGGCGCGTCGGATGCCCGCATTATTCTGCGCCACCTGATCCCCAACGGTATTGCGCCGATTCTGGTCAATGCCAGCCTCTCGCTGGGCGGCGTGATTATTCTGGAAGCCTCCCTCAGTTTTCTGGGGCTGGGCGTGCAAGACCCGACACCCACCTGGGGCAATATGCTCAACGGCTCCCAGAGTTATATGTTTCAACATCCCTGGCTGCCCCTGATTCCGGGCATTCCATTGGTGATTGTGGCCCTGGGCTTCAACTTTATCGGTGATGGGCTGCGCGACGCGCTGGACCCCCGGCTGAAGCGCTAGTGCAATTGCGGGATGCTCCGGGTCGATTGGGGCACGACGAAACGTGAAACGTGACGGGTGAAAACGCCGGTTAATCTCACGTCTCACCCATCACGTTTCCATTGCAACGACTATTGATATGGGACACCGTATGGCAGACAAAAAGAATTTGACAGCACAGCCTCTCTTGGAAATAAACGGGCTGAAAACATTTTTCTATACGGAAGACGGTGTGGTGAAGGCCGTCAATGGCGTGGACTTCGCCATCCGCCCCGGCGAGGTGATGGGGCTGGTGGGCGAGTCTGGCAGCGGCAAGAGCGTCACTTCGCTCTCGATTATGCGGCTGCTGGGCGGTTCGGGGAAGATTGTAGAGGGCGCGGTCATCTTTGACGGCAAGGACCTGACCCAAATCCCCGAAAGCGAAATGCTGGAACTGCGGGGCAATAAAATGTCGATGATCTTCCAGCAGCCCACAAGCTGTCTCAACCCGGTCTTCCGGGTGGGGGATCAGATCGCCGAGTCCATAATGGTTCACCAGCAGATGGACCGGCAGGCTGCCATGCGCCAGGTGGCTGATCTGCTGCGCAAAGTGGGCATTTCGGACCCGGAACGGCGCATGAAAGCCTTCCCCCACGAGATTTCCGGCGGTCAGGCCCAGCGGGTGATGATCGCGATGGCTCTCTCTTGCCAGCCCAAACTGCTGATTGCCGACGAACCCACCACCGCGCTGGATGTGACCATCCAGGCCCAGATTCTGGACCTGATGCGTAACCTGCGCCAGGATTTCGACACAGCCATTCTCCTCATCACCCACGATATGGGGGTGGTGGCGGAGATGTGCGACAGCGTGGCAGTGATGTACGCCGGTCAGATTGTCGAGTACACCGACGTACATACCCTCTTTGAAAAACCCCTGCACCCCTACACCGAAGGGCTGCTGGCCGCCATTCCCGTCCTGGGGGTTGTCCGGGATAGCCTGGCCGTCATCCCCGGTTCGGTGCCAGACCTGATCCATCTGCCCCCGGGCTGCAAATTTGCCCCCCGCTGCCCCTATGTCAAAGAGATGTGTACCCGGCAGGAAGCGGAACTGGTGCAGATCGAGCCAGGCCATTCCGCCCGCTGCCATATGCGCCATCCGGCTACTGCCGGACAGTGGGCTGGTGTGGGTCGGGCCGATTGGCAATTTTCCGGTGACGAAGTACTTGTAGAAATAGCGGGGTAAGCGAGAACCAAATGTCCAGAATTCCTGCCCAAAAGAGCGACCTGCTGGTCGTTGACAATCTTAAGAAGTATTTCCCTGTGCGCTCCGGTCTGCTGCAACGGGTTTCGGCCTGGGTCAAGGCGGTGGATGGGGTCAGCTTCTCCATCCGCGCCGGCGAAACTTTCGGTCTGGTGGGTGAATCGGGCTGCGGCAAGACGACGGTTGGGCGCACGATTCTGCGTCTGCAAGAGGCCACCGCCGGCAGCGTCACCTTCAACGGCGAAGATGTCTTTGCGGTGGGGCGCAGTGGCATGAAAGATTTGCGCCGCAATATGCAGATTGTCTTCCAGGACCCCTACTCCTCCCTGGATCCCCGGATGCCTGTGGGTGAGATCATCGCCGAAGGGCTTACCATCCACAACATCGGCAACAAATCCGAGCGGGGCGAAATTGTTCAGGAGATGCTGGCGAAGGTGGGGCTGAACCCCTATCACGCCCAGCGCTACCCCCACGAATTTTCCGGGGGTCAGCGTCAGCGCATCGGCATTGCCCGGGCCCTGGCCCTGCAACCCCGGTTCATCATCTGCGACGAGCCGGTCTCCGCCCTGGATGTCTCCATCCAGTCCCAGGTGCTCAATCTCCTGCGCAAATTGCAGGCCGAATATGGCCTGACCTATCTCTTTGTGGCCCACAACCTGAGCGTCGTGGAGCATATCAGCGACCGGGTGGGGGTGATGTATCTGGGCAAGATGGCCGAAATTGCCGAACGGGAGGAGCTTTTCACCAATCCCCTGCACCCCTACACCCAGGCCCTGATGTCGGCCATCCCTGTGCCCGACCCCAAGCGCACCCGCCAGCGCATTGTGCTGAAAGGGGAGATTCCCTCCCCCCTCAACCCGCCCAGCGGCTGCCGCTTCCACACCCGCTGCCCCATCGCCACAGACATCTGCTCGGTCGAGGAGCCGATCTTCGAGGAGAAAAGCCCCGAACATTGGGTGGCCTGCCATCTGGTAGAGCGCAGCCAGAGCAGATTCCCCCTGGCGGGCCGGCCGGGCTGATCCACGCGGTTTTTGACACAAATTGTGCGAAGGCCACGAATGAGACAAACGAAGCAGATACCTCTGTGATATGCGTTAATTGTGCCAGCGTTTGACTTTCCACCGCTTCTGGGGTAGGCTTGCGGAAGGTTTGCACAAGCAATTTCGCGGAAAGATAGATGATGCCCAGTGCATTTGTTTGCAGGAGGACGCCCGCAGGAAGCGGGCATACAGACGGCTGACGGACTGGTTGCCCGGTTCGTTTTCCTTCTGCCTACTTGCGCCGTTTCCTGTACGCCACATCGGATATTCCGGGTGGCGTTTTTTATTGCCATTTCGTAAGGAGAAACTCTGATGTCAAAGAAGGGAAGTGTCAAAAAGGCTGTACTTGCCTATTCGGGCGGTCTGGATACCAGTGTGATTGTGCCGTGGCTGAAGAACAACTACGGCTGTGAGGTGGTCTGCTTCTGCGCCAATCTGGGCCAGGACGACGAACTGCCCGGTCTGGAGGAGAAGGCCATCGCCTCCGGCGCGTCCAAATGTTATGTGGAAGACCTGCGTTCCGTATTCCTGACCGATTTCGTCTTCCCCACAATGCAGGCCGGCGCGCTCTACGAGCGGGACTATCTGCTGGGCACATCCTTTGCCCGCCCGCTGATTGCCAAGCGGCTGGTAGAGGTGGCCGAGATGGAAGGGGCCGACGCCGTGGCCCACGGCGCAACCGGCAAAGGCAACGATCAGGTGCGTTTTGAGCTGACTGTGATGGCTCTCAACCCCAAACTGAAGATCATCGCGCCCTGGCGGGAGTGGGATATTCGTGGGCGCAAAGATGCCCTGGACTATGCGGCGGAATGGAATGTGCCGGTCAAGGCCACGATGGAGCGCATCTATAGCCAGGACCGCAACCTCTGGCATCTGAGCAATGAGGGCGGCCCCCTGGAAAACCCCTGGAACGAGCCGCCCAAGGATATGTTTGAGTGGACCACCGACCCGCTGGACGCACCCGACCAGCCCGAATATGTGGAGATTTACTTCCGCAAAGGTGTGCCAGAGCGGGTGAATGGCGTGGCAAGGGGACCCGTGGGGCTGGTGCAGGAACTCAACAGCCTGGGCGTCAAGCACGGCATCGGCCGGGTGGATATTGTGGAAAACCGTCTGGTGGGGATGAAGAGCCGGGGTGTCTACGAGACGCCGGGCGGCACACTGCTCTACAGAGCACACGCCGCCCTGGAGCAGCTCTGCCTGGACAAAGATACGCTGCACTACAAGCAGCAGGTGGGGCTGCGCTATGCCGAATTGGTCTACAACGGCCAGTGGTTTACCCCCCTGCGCAAGGCGCTGGACGCCTTTGTGCAGACCACCGAGGAGAATATCACCGGCGTTGTACGGCTGAAACTCTACAAAGGCAACGTCATCCTGGCCGGGCGCAAATCTCCCCACAGCCTCTACCGGGAAGATTACGTCACCTTTGACGAGGACGACGTATACAACCAGGCCGACGCCGAGGGCTTCATCAAACTCTTCGGCCTGCCCCTGAAAGTCGAAGCGATGCTGCGTATGGAAGGGCCGGGCGCCAGCGACTACGACACGACGGACTATTCGGAATTCAAACGAGACTGACACCCACCGGAGACCCCAATGACTGCAAACTTCCATCCTTTTTCTCCCCCCTCCGCTTCACCCATCCCTGTGCTGGGCTTTGATGCGGCGGGGATCGTCTGTGGCATCAAAAAGAGCGGTGCGCCGGACCTGGCGCTGATCGCCTCGAGGCTGCCCTGCAAAGCCGCGGCTGTCTTCACCCAAAACGCTTTCCCCGCCGCGCCGGTGCTCTACGACCGCGCGCTGCTGGGGATGAACCCGGACGCCGTACACGGCGTGCTGATCAACAGCGGCTGCGCCAACGCCTGCACGGCTGTGCAGGGCAATGTCAACGCCAAACGGATGGCCGAGGCTGCGGAGCGGGCGCTGGGCAGCAGTGACAATACAATTTTTGTGATGAGCACCGGTGTTATCGGTGTGCAACTGCCCATCGAAAAGATCGAAAGCGGCGCGCCCCAGGTTGTCGATCAATTGTCACCCACCGGCTGGGAAGCCGCAGCCCGGGGGATTATGACCACCGATGTCTTTCCCAAATGGGCCTCTCGCCAGGCCGAAGTGGAGGGCGTGACCGTCACCGTCACCGGCATCAGCAAAGGTGCGGGAATGATCCACCCCAATATGGCGACGATGCTGGGCGTGCTGGCCACGGATGTGAACATCAGCCAGCCTCTCCTGCAACAGGCCCTGGCCGAGACGGTCAATCGCACCTTCAATCGCATCAGTGTAGACGGGGACACCAGCACAAACGATACGGTTATTGTCCTCGCCAATGGCGCGGCGGGCAATGCGGAAATTACCGATGCGGGCAGCCCGGCCTATGCCGCTTTTGTGGGGGCGTTGGAAGACGCATCTGCGGAGCTGGCAAAGCTGATCGTGCAGAACGGCGAGGGTGTGACGAAGTTTGTCACTGTGCAGGTGCAGGGCGCGGCCAGCGATGCCGACGCGCACCGGGCCGCCAACGCCATCGCCACCAGCCCTCTGGTCAAGACAGCCTTCTATGGCGGCGATGCCAACTGGGGGCGCATTCTCTGCGCGGTAGGCTATTCCGGCGCGCAGGTGCTGCCAGCGAACGCCGAACTCTACATCGCCGCCGGGGAACCCCAGGCCGCCAACCCGGAACTGCAACTGGTCACAACGGGCACACCCACCAATTACGCAGAGGCAGACGCCGCCGCCATCTTCGCCCAGCGGGACGTGACCGTGCGGGTCGCCCTGGGCCTGGGCACAGGCAGCGTCACCGTCTGGACCTGTGACCTGAGCCACGACTACGTGACGATCAACGGGGACTATCGGACGTAGAATGTGGACAGCGGACGGCGGAGTTGCAGAACCCTGCCAAAAACCACCCCTGGTCACCAGGGGTGGTTTGATTGGAAAAAAGCACCCACTCTGCGCTATACTTTTCCTATGGCACAGCGTATCGTCGTCAAACTCGGCACCAGTGTACTCACCGGCGGCACCCGGCACTTCAACCGCGCCCAGATGGTGGAACTGGCCCGCCAGTGCGCCCAACTTCACAGTGACGGCTACGAAATCATTCTCTGTACCTCCGGCGCGCAGGCCGCGGGACGGGCCGCTCTCCACTTCCCCGATCTGCCTGCGACCCTCGCCAACAAACAGATGTTTGCCGCGGTGGGCCAGAGCAAACTGATGGGGATGTGGGAGGGCTTCTTCGACATCTACGGCGTCCACGTGGGGCAGATTCTGCTGACACGGGCCGATACGGAGAACCGCCACCGCTTCCTCAACGCCCGGGACACCTTCGCCGCCCTGTTGGAACATCGCATTGTCCCCGTCGTCAACGAAAACGACGCGGTGGCCAACGAGGAGATCAAAGTCGGCGACAACGACAACCTCTCCGCGCTGGTGGCTGTGTTGGCCGGGGCCGATCTGCTGGTGTTGCTCACAGACCAGTCCGGTCTTTTCACCGCAGACCCCCGCTTCCATCCCGAAGCTGAACTGATCCGGGAAGTGCATACGATTGACGAATCCCTGCGCGCCCTGGCTGGCGGCTCCAAAAGCGGCCTGGGCGTGGGCGGGATGGCGACCAAATTGCAGGCGGCTGATATTGCCCGGCGCGCCGGCACATCCGTCGTCATCGCCGCGGGGAGTATGCCCAATGTCCTGCAACGGATTGTGGCCGGCGAAGAGGTGGGCACCCGCTTCCCCGCCCTGGCGTCCGTCGAAGCCCGCAAGCACTGGATTCTGGCCGGCCAGGCCCCCGCCGGTTCTCTGCTGGTGGACGCCGGCGCGGCCAACGCCCTGCGCCACAGCGGACGCAGCCTGCTGCCCGCAGGGATTGTCAGTGTGGAAGGCCATTTTGACCGGGGGGATACGGTCTATGTGCGGGAAAATGGCGGGCCGCCTCTGGCTCGCGGCGTCAGCCGCTACAACAGCGATGACCTGCAACGCATCCGCGGCTGCCACTCCGCAGCCATCGCCGAGCGCCTGGGCTACGACTACGGCCCGGTGGCGGTGCATAGAAACGATCTGATTTTGTTGGGATAGAGGGGAGCGGGGACTGGGGATTGGAGACTGGGGATCGGGTGCACTTCCCGATCCCCAGTCTCCAATCCCCAGTCCCTAATCCCCAGATAGGAGATAGCAATGACAATCGCAGTGCGCAACCACAACGGGACGGCCCAAACCGTCGATCTGCTCGCAATGGGCCAGGCGGCCCGCATCGCCAGCCGCAAGCTGGGCTTGCTGACCACCAGCCAGAAGAACGCGGCGCTGCTGGCGATTGCCGACGCGCTGGAGTCACAGGCAGAGGGGGTGATCGCCCAGAATGCCCTGGACATCGCCGATGGCAAGGCCAGTGGGCTGAGCGACGCCCTGCTGGATCGGCTGCTGCTGACGCCCCAACGGATGCAGGCCCTGGCCGACGACACACGCCACGTGGCCGGTCTGCCCGATCCCGTGGGCGCAGAGATGGAGAGCCGGATGCTGCCCAACGGCATCCGCCTGAGCCGGCGGCGCATCCCCGTGGGCGTGCTGGGCGTCATCTACGAGGCCCGGCCCAATGTGACTATCGACATCGCCACCCTCTGCCTGAAGACGGGCAATGCAGTCATTCTGCGCGGGGGCAAAGAGACCCGGCGCAGCAATCTGGCCCTGGTGCGGGTCATCCAGAGCGTGCTGGAGAAAGTCGGCCTGCCTCTGGAAGCCATCCAATACATCGGCGACCCGGACCGGGCCCTGGTCAGCCAGTTTCTCAAAATGGATAAGTACGTGGATATGCTCATCCCCCGGGGCGGCAACAGCCTGCACCGCCTCTGCCGGGAGCAGAGCACCATCCCGGTCATCACCGGCGGCGTGGGCATCTGCCATCTTTTTGTGGATGTGACAGCCGACCAGACGCGCTCCCTGGATGTGATCGTCAATGGCCGGGTGCAGCGCCCCAGCGTCTGCAACTCTCTCGACACAATTCTCGTCCATCGCCAGATTGCCGCCGAGTTTCTGCCCAAAGTGGCGGCCCGGATGGCCCAGGAGCGGGTAGAAATCCGCGCCACCCCCGACGCCCTCCCCCTGCTACAGGGCCAGGGCGCAACGGTTCTGGCCGCGGGGCCGGAAGATTTCGACACCGAATGGATGGCGCTGATTCTGGGCGTGAAGATTGTCGATACGCTGGACGAGGCGGTGACGCACATTCAGGAGCACAGCCAGGATCACTCCGACGGCATTCTGACCAACGACTGGGCCAACGCCACCCGCTTTGTGGATGCGGTCAACTCCTCCGCGGTCTTTGTCAACGCCAGCACCCGCTTCAACGACGGCGGCCAGTTCGGGCTGGGCGCAGAGGTGGCGGTCAGCACCCAAAAGCTCCACGCCCGGGGGCCGATGGGCTTGGAAGAGTTGACGACGTACAAGTGGGTGGTGTTGGGCGATTTTCATGTCCGCTCCTAATTGTGTCTGTGTCTGGCTGATCTAATAGGTTGAATACCGGAAGGATGCCCCTCTATGCCTGGCCTCTATCTGACCGTCAATGGTACTGAATATGTGCTGGACGTACCCGCCAGCCGCTATCTGGCCGAAGTGCTGCGCTACGATCTGAAGCTGACTGGCACAAAAATCGGCTGCAACGAGGCCGAGTGTGGCGCGTGTACAGTCATCGTCAACGGCCAGCCCGTGGACTCCTGTATCTACCCGGCCTTCAAAGCCCAGGGCGCGGCGGTGACGACGATTGAGGGGCTGGCGGGGGAGTGGCAGGCGAAGAGTGACAGGGTGACAGGGTGGCAGGGTGACAGGGTGACAGGGTGGCAGGGTGACAGGGTGACACAGATCGGCGCGGATGAAGATACAGGCAATACGCAATACGCAATACGCAATACCCAAGAACTCCACCCTCTCCAATCCGCCTTCGTCCTCCACGGCGCGACCCAGTGCGGCTTCTGTACCCCCGGTTTTCTGATGCAGGCCAAGACGCTGCTGGACGAAAACCCGAATCCCAGCGATGACGAAATCAAGCACTGCCTGAAGGATACTTTCTGTCGCTGCACGGGCTATGCGTCGATTATCAGTGCGGTGAAGGCCGCGGGCGAGCAGATGCGCACGGGCCATCTGCCCGGCCCGACGCTGCCACCGGTGATGAAGCCATTGCAGCAAATCGGCCATCCCCACGAACGCCCCGACGCGGTGGCAAAGGTGACGGGCGCGGCCCTCTACACCGACGACTATTTCTTCGATGGGATGCTCCACGGCGCGACCCTACGCAGCTCTCATCCCCACGCCCGCATCCTTGCCATTGACACGACCGCAGCCGCGGCTCTGCCCGGTGTCCACGCCGTGCTGACCCACGCCGACGTACACGGCGATCCCCGCCACGGGCTGGTGGAGAACGACTGGCCCGTCTTTGCCGGGGGCAAATTCCCGGCCCGCTATGTGGGCGACCCGATTGCCCTGGCCGTGGCCGAGAGCGAAAGCATTGCCCGCCAGGCGTTGGCGCTGATCCCAGTGGAATACGAAGTGTTGCCCGCTGTCACCGATCCGGTGGCGGCCCGGCGGGAGGACGCACCCGTCCTGCATCCCGACCGGCCTACGGGCAACCTGCTCAAACATATCAAAGTTGCCCGCGGGGATGTGGCCCAGGGCTTTGCCCAGGCGGATGTAATCGTCGAGCGCACCTATCGCACGCCCATGACCGAGCACGCCTTTATGGAGCCGGAATGCTCCCTGGCCGTGCCCGCGGGCTACGACGCCGAGCATCAGAAGCTGACCGTCTATGTGGGCAGCCAGATTCCCTACAGCGACCGGCGGCAGGTAGCCAAGAGCCTGAGGCTGGAGGACGAGGAGGTGCGGGTGTTGGGCACGCTGATGGGCGGCGGCTTTGGGGGCAAGGAGGACATCGCCGGTCAGATTCACGCCGCGCTGGCTGCCCAGGTGACGGGCCGCCCGGTCAAAATTCTCTACAACCGGGCCGAGAGTCTGCGCTTTCACCCCAAACGCCACGCCACTGTCATTCGGGTGAAGACCGGCGCGAAACGGGACGGTACGCTGACGGCTGTGGAAGCCGAACTCTACGGCGACAGCGGGGCCTACGCCAGCCTGGGCGAAAAGGTGATGACCCGGGCCACCACCCACGCCACCGGCCCGTATGTGGTGGCGAACTCGAAAATTGACTGCTATGCGATGTACACCAACAACGCCCCCTGTGGTGCCTTCCGGGGCTTCGGCGTCACCCAATCGGCCTTTGCCGTGGAAAGCAATATGGATATTTTGGCCGAGGAACTGGGAATAGACCCCGCCGAACTGCGCCGCAAGAACGCCATGCGCGTGGGCACAACCACGGCCACGGGGCAGCTACTGCGGGAGAGTGTGGGGCTGTTGGAGTGTCTGGAACGGGTGGAAGCGGGGATTAGGCATTGGGGATCGGGGATCGGGAATCCCAGCCCCCAATCCCCAGTCCCCAATCCCTACTCCCCAATCTCCCTCGGCTCTAAACGCTACGCCTGGGGCATTGCCGCGGGCTACAAAAACACTGGGCTGGGCGGGGGTGCGCCGGACAAATCCACCGCGGAGGTGGAGGTTTTCCCCGACGGCACAGCCGAAATCCGCACCAGCAGCGCGGAGATGGGGCAGAATCTGATCGGCGTGCTGGCCGCCTGCACCGCCGAGGAGTTGGGCCTGCCCATCGACGCGGTACGTGTGTTGGTGATGGACACGGATCGCACACCGGACGGCGGCCCCACCACCGCCAGCCGCCAGACGTATGTGAGCGGCAACGCGGCCCGGCTGGCTGCGCGCACAATGCGGGAGCAGATGCAGGCCGTTTTGGCCGAAAAGTTCGACGTACACCCGGATGTGATCGCCTTCCACGAAGGGCTGGCGTACGTGGATGAGGGGCGGCTCGCACAGGTTCACGGAGCGAATGGGAACGGGACGGCGGACGGCAACGCAATACGCAATACGCAATACGCAATGCTCTTCGGCCAGGCTGTCAGCGCAATGCTGGCCGAAGGCCGGGACGCCAAACTCCAATACGAATATTGGGCTCCCAAAACTCAACCGCTGGGGACCGGCGGTGATATGCACTTCGCCTTCTCCTACGCGGTCCACGCCGCACTCGTCAGTGTGGACACGGAGACCGGCGAGGTGGCGGTGGAGCGGGTCATCACCGGCCACGATGTGGGCCGGGCCATCAATCCATTGAGCCTGACCGGCCAGTTGGACGGCGGGGTGGTGATGGGCATCGGCAACGCCCTGACCGAACATTACATTGTGGAAAATGGTGTGCCCTGGACCGAGCGGCTGGGTCAATACAAAATGCCCGGCATCGCAATGACGCCCCAGATGACCCATCACATTGTGGAACATCAGGCCGCGGACGGTCCCTACGGCGCTAAGGGCGTGGGGGAGATCAGCTCCATTCCCATCAGCCCGGCGATTACCAACGCCATCTACAACGCAGTGGGCGTGCGCTGTCTCGCCCTGCCCGTGGACCAGGACGCGCTGCTTTTGGCGATGAAGGCGGGTGAGCGGGAGATTGATAGACGGTGGGGGGATTGAAAGTGGTGCGTGGTGCGTGTTCCGTGAACTGGTAGTGGTATTGGTTCACGCACTACGCGCATAGATGGAAAATGTGCAAGGATTCGTCCACTTGAATTTGTTCACAGTTGGAGATGGCAATGCAGACGAATGATACAAACGGCGCTTCTCCTCGCCTCTTCCCCGCGCTGACCGCGGCCCAGCGCTACCATTTCGATGTCTTCGGCTATGTGGTCGTCGAAAATACGCTGACCGAAAATGAAGTCGGCAGCCTGCGCGATGCGTTGCAGAGGCTCAAGCGAGACCTCGTAGCGACTGGTGATCCAACAGGCGTTCGGGTGCGCAATGCGCGCGCCTCGGCCTACAAACCCCATCACATCCACCTCTCGCATGTGCTGGAAAGCGACCCGGCCATTCTGGACTATCTGGCTCATCCCCGGCTGCTGGCGATGGTGGAAGAGGTGGTGGGTGGCTCCGTGCGCATCGAGGAATCCGAGGCGATTATCAACTCTCGTGACCCCCACGCCGACCCCCACGCACCCGTCCGCTACGGCTTCCACACCGGAACCCGCCCCCAGTACGGCACATACACGGAAAATGGCCTCTACCACTGCAATTTTGTCAAGACCCTGACCAATCTGACCGATCTCGGCCCAGACGACGGGGGGACGGTCTGCGTTGCGGGCAGCCACAAAATCCAGTGCAGCGAGGCGGAGATCATCGCCTGCGCCTACGCAGACCCGTCGCTGATCCACCAGGTGATCGCGCCGGCTGGCTCCACGCTCCTCTTTGGCGAAGCGCTGATCCACGCCACCGGGCGCATCCGCAGCGACCGGGAGCGGGTGATTCTGATCGGCGGCTACACCCCCCCGATGTTCCAGGCCTGGCAGGGGCAGGAACCCAGCGCCGAATTTGTGGCCCAGACCCCGGAGAGCCTGCGTCCGCTGGTCACCGGCAGCGACAAATGGAATTGGCGACGGCGCTTTCGTACACTGGGGATGCCAGCGGAGGAGTTATCCCAATGACCGAATCGACGCAGATCGCCACCCCAGCCCCCGAACAGTTGCGGATGCTCTGGCCGACGGATCGACTGCACCTGCCGCCGAAAGTGACAATCCACCTGGACTACGAACTGCGTACCTACCGGCCCGGCGGGGAGGACGAAGCGGGCTGGTATCGGCTGATGGAGTTGGCCGGTTTCGGCGTGTGGGACGAGGAACGGCTGGCCCCCCTCTACGCCCGCATTCTACCCGGCGGCTGGTTCTTCGCCGTCCACCGGGAGACGGGCGCGCTGGCTGCCGCGGCGATGGCCTGTCACGAACCCCGACCCCTGCACCCCTTCGGCGGCGCGCTCAATTGGGTCTGCGGCGACCCGGCCCACCGGGGCAAAGGGCTGGGGATGGCGGTCTGCGCCGCGGCCACGGCTCGTCTGCTGGCGGCAGGCTACGAGAATATCTACCTGCTCACCGACGACTTCCGCCTGCCCGCCATCTCTGTTTACCTGCGTCTGGGCTACCAGCCCTTCCTGTTTGCGCCGGATATGGCCGAGCGCTGGCGGGCGGTGTATGGCGCGTTGGGTCGAACTGAGCGGATGAGGGTGTGATACAATATCGCTGGAGATCAGCTACTTATGGCCGAACGCAGCCGCACCTACCGCACCCAGGCAGTCATCCTGCGCCGCCGGGACTACGCCGACGCCGACCGTATTTTGACGGTCTATACCCCGCGCCTGGGCAAAGTCGAGCTGATCGCCAAAGGGATACGCAAGACCACCAGCCGCAAAGCCGGTCATCTGGAACTCTTCAGCCACGCCAGTCTGCTGGTGGCCCAGGCCCGCACCTGGGACATCGTCACCGAAGCGACGACCGTCGAGAGCTTTCTCCATCTGCGCGCCGATCTGGACCGCATCGGCTGGGCGGGCTATGCCTGCGAGCTGGTGGACGCCTTTGGCAGCGCCGAGGACGAGAGCGAACAGCTTTGGGAGATGCTGCTCTTTGCCCTGCGCGTGCTGGACAGCGGCGAAGCCCAGATCGACCTCTTCCTGCGCTGGTTCGAGCTGCACCTGCTCAGTCTGGTCGGTTTTCAGCCCGAATTGTTCAGCTGTCTGGCCTGTGGAGATGAATTGCAGGCTGTGACCAACTATCTGAGCCTGGCCGCGGGGGGTGTCTTCTGTCCCCGCTGCGGCGAAGCGGCCGGCGGCACAGAACCGATTGAGCCGGGGCTGCTCAAAGTCCTGCGCCACATCCAGCGCAGTTCGTGGACGGAAGTGCGGGCGGTGCTATTGCGCCCACAGACGATTCAGGCCGTGGAGAATATCCTCTACCGCTATCTGGTGCTGGTGCTGGAACGCCAGTTGCGCTCGGTCGATTTTGTGCGCCGTCTGCGCTCGGCCCGCAACCACCCGTAGGTGCGGTTTCTAACCGCACATTTTGGGTTGTCCGTCAATGTGCGGTTAGAAACCGCACCTACAGAATTCTTATGCGCATCCGCGACTACCAAAACTGGCTGGAAGAGTGGGACAAGGCCCGCACCTGGGACCGGGTGCTGATCAGCCATACCCTCCTGCACGCGCTGGAAGAGCTGGGCGAAGTGAGCAAACTGGTGCAGATGCTGGAAGGTTACCGCCCCCTGGACCCGCCGGATGAGCGGGCCGTGCGCGCTCTGCTGGCCCTGGAACTGAGCGACCTGCAAGTGATGCTCTTCAAAATCGCCTACCAGTGCGGGATCGATATGGAAGACGCCCTGCGCCAGGGCCAGGCCAAAGCCGACGCCCGCTTCCCCGACCCGTCCAGCGGACCCGCGGCGCAACAGACCTATCGGGCGCGGCTGGCCGAGCGGGTGGCCGCGCTGGACAGAGCACCGGATGAACAATGAAACTGATCCCGTTGGCTCGCTTTGCCGCAATTATTTTGTCGGTTGTCCTGCTCTGCGGAGTGGGATTGCTGCGCATCCCGCTGGCAGTGGACGGCGAATGGGCGGCGCGGCTGGTCTGGTTGGGGCAAAACGGGCGGCTGTGGATGCTGGGGGGCTGGCTAGTCCTGGCCGGGGTCTTTGGCTGGATGGCCTTTTTGGTGGCGCTGATGCACATCTATTCCCCCGCGCACCGGGTCGTCACAATGCTGCAAAGCGGGCTGATGCTGCTCTCGGCGGGGCTGCTCATCGCCGGGGTGACGGTCTGGATGGCCCTGTTGCCAAGCGCGGCCAACGGGGAATGGGCCGCCTTCATCGACCGGCTGGCCCTGGCTTTTCTCGGCGGCGGACTTTTTATGGCGGGCACGACGACTGTCTGGATTACCGTTGATTTGGGCTTGCTGCACCGATTGCCCTGGCCCTGGCTGCTCCCCGGCACAGTCGCCGCGGCCCTGTGGATTCCTTAGCTTTGCCCGCGCTGATCGGTCTGGCCCTTCTCGCCCTCTGGATCGGCTTCTGGGCCACCCGCCCCAACCTGCCCCCGATCTATCAGGAACTCACCAGCGATCTGCTGCGCACAATCCGTAAGTCGGACTGACAGTCCGACCTACGACAACAGCGTCACAATCCGTAAGTCGGACTGACAGTCCGACCTACGGCAACAGCGTCACAATTCGTAAGTCGGACTGTCAGTCCGACCTACGACAACAGCGTCACAATTCGTAAGTCGGACTGACAGTCCGACCTACGGCAACAGTGATGGCTCAGGTCAGAATGTCCTCGGCCGGCGCGCTCTCGAAGCGCCTACTGAGACGGGTGAAAAAGGCGTACTGCCATACGTCGAAGGCTTCGCTTTGGGGAAGAAGTTCGCTGGAAATGCTCATCAGGCCGCACGACCGGCTGACACCGATAACGACGAAAATAGGAACGCAGATTACGCCGAGGACGCAGATTTTCGCAGATTGAATCCGTGTGAATCCGTTCTTTCCGTGTCCATCCGTGTTCTATTTTCAGGGCAGTGTCGGTTCCTCAGCTTTTGCAAGATTTGCCGATCCCAATCCCAACCCAAAAGGGGCGCGTGCAACGGGAAGACGCACACTGCGGAGCGCGACGCACAGCAACAGGCGGATCAGCAGGCAGTTTCAGTTGTGGACAGACGGCGGGTCTTCAGCGGATCAGGAATTCTGCGCACACAGGGCAGGAAAACTGATTCGGCGCTGGCTTGCCGTCAAACAGACAATTGGGTAGTGGGACGGGAAAAGCGAGTGGGAGCTTTAACAGCAACAACAGGAGGTACAGACGGGGGCAACAGAGGAAACCAGACCAGCAACAGCGGTTGAACGGGAAGTACGATAGGATGTGCGCATCCTGGATGCGTGACTCAAAGAGGCGCGTCTCAAACTTTCCGGGATTTTCATCTTGCCCTCGCCTGCAAAAATGTGGTTGGTACACACAAAAAGAACGCCAACGGCACAAAGCCGGGCGTCCCTGCCACAGAATTCTATGCGGTTACTGACGATTATAGGCAGAGTTCGCCCGCTTGTCAAACACAAAATTGGCTGTGGGTTAGATGCTGTCCGGATCAATGCCTGCCGCGCGCAATTTCGCCAGGAGTTCCTCCCGCTGGCGCTGGGCTTCGGCGGCGCGGCGGTTGGCCTCAGCGCTTTCCTGCTGGGCCGCTGTCACCTGCTGACGAGCCGCTGTCACCTGCTGACGAGCCGCTGTCACCTGTTGACGAGCCGCTGCCTGGGCTTCGACACTCGTCGGGATGAGACGCCCCTCTTTGTCCACCCAGCGCAGCCACTGCTGGGGCGGCCACTCCTCCCACGGGCCAATCCAGAGGGTAACGCCCAGATCGACTTCGGGAAACCAGCGCTCGGAAGTCTCCCGGAAGCTGTTGCCGTGGCGGGTAAAGATGCGCAGATATTCCCTGCCCAACGCCTGCATCGGATCAAAAACGATGTAATAGCCCACCCCAGCCCGGGCGTAGTCCAGCAGTTTGTCGCCCAGTTCGCCCCCCTTGCGGTTGGAGACGATCTCCACCACCAAATCCGGCGGCTTGCCATATTCCCACACAAAGTAGGAGCGATTCTCTTTGGGATAAGAATGGGTTTCGGGGTCGATGGGTTTGGCGGGCGGGGTGACGCCGAGACTGAGCAGAAAATCTGGCACCAGTGCGGGCGTGTGCAGGGCATAATAAAGCGCGACATTTGCCATTGACACAAAGGGGCGGCCGTCGCTAGGGCCGGTCCATCCGCTGTAGAGCGTGCTGGCGAGCAGCCGCATCTGTTTCTCGGAAAAGATATTGTCCACAGGCGTATCGTCCTCCGTCACCAGATGGGAGATGTCTGGCCGGGGAATTTCATAAACCTCCGGCTCCCCTATAAATGTGATTATCTCCTGGCTCATAACGTCAACCTCGTCTATTGCAATACGCCCGCAATTGGGCGTCTGGTATGCGTGTGGCTCTGCACTCAGTATAGAATTGGGTTGGCGGATTGTCAACACGACCAGAAGCGGTATTTGCAGGAGCGTCCAGCGTGCGGGAAGCACTGTGTCTGCTATTTGATTCGGCGGGTGTCTCTCGCTCCTATTTCTTGGGCGCAACTCGCTGTCATATATTTCTTAACTTTGTACGAATTATATGCTATACTATCAATAGTTTGTCCAGTTTGTGTAGATTGCATCTATTGGGTGGGGGTCATGGCAAGCAAGAAAAATAAACGACGCAATCGTTCCAGCCGGGCGCGTCCGGTCAGCAAACCAATTCTCAGTTATGATACCTCTCTGGAACGGGCCCAGCGTGCGTTGGAGCAGAATCAGGCCGATTCTGCCCTCTATTACGCCCAGAAGGCCGGGGAATTTGTCAACACTGAGCGCAACCCCCAGGCTGGCGCAACTCTCCGCCAATTCCAGGCCGAGGCCCATTTTCGTCTGGCGGCGAATTCCCTCCTGGCACAAGAACAGGAAACCCATCTCAACGCCGCGCTGGAACTGTATCCCAACGAAGCCCGCTTCCATTTTCACAGGGCCATTGCCCTCGTTCGCCAGTCCCGCCTGGAGGATGCCGGGGCCGCATTGCACAAGGCCAGCGGACATCCCGGCGTGGCCTTTGTGGGCGCACTGCTGGGTATTGCTACCAGCCAGCCCTGGGAAGAGAAGGGACTCACCCCGGACGAAGCCAATACCCTGCGTCTGGTGCAGGCCGTCCACGAGGACAAACCGACAGACTTCCTCCACCAACTGGCCCAACAGCCCCTCCTCGTCTCCAACGAAATTTGGCAACTGCTGCTCGATCTGCGTTCTGCTTCCAATTCGGTAGCACCAGAACTTCTGCAAGTGTTGGCCGAGCCGCTTGCCAGCCGTCCAGCCCAGGGCATTCTTCACTACTACGCGGGGGTGGCCGCGCTGGGCCAGGGACGCAGAAACGAGGTAGGGGAAGCGTGGAGTGTCAGCGTAGCCAGCGGCTGGAGCGCCCCGTGGCTTACAGAGAACAACGAATATCTGGGGCGGGAAGAAGTGATCGCTCTGGCCCAGGAGGAGAAGTGGGCGGAGATTGTCTCTATCGCCGAGGAGTTACCTGGCTCTGTCAGCGACCGCATCCTCTCCGAAACCATCGGTACAGCCTATTTTACCCTGGGTTATCAGACTGCCGATGCCGCCGATTGGCCGAAGGCCGCCGGCTATCTGCGCGCCGCAAGCAAATTTGTGGGCGGGCGCAGTCTCTCTCAAAACCTGGCGCTCTGTGAGGAAGCACTGGAAAACTGGAACGCAGCCGGGGACGCCTGGCGCGAGATGGCCCGCCGCCGCCCCCGCTCGGAAAACCACCCGGACTATATGACCGATGCTCAGGTGGCCGCGCTCTGGGTACACGCGGCCGAATGTTACGATCACAGCCAATACGTCAACGAGGAAGTGGTCAACTGTCTGCGCACGGCTGTCAAATATACCGAGAACGATGTGGAAGTACGCACAAAGCTGGTGGATGCGCTGTTGCAGGCAGACAAGGACGAGGCGGCGGAGAACGAACTGGCGCGCATCCTGGAGATCGACGAAAACCACATCCCCACCCTTCTGCGTCTGGCCCACATCCAGACCGACAAATGGGACGGGGACCCCGTGCCCTTCTTCAAAAAAGTGCTTGCCAGCGAGCCAAACAATCAAGAGGCCCGGGATGGGTTGGCCGACTATTACATAGAGCAGGTCGTCCCGGAGCACGCGCCTCCCGGCATCTTTGGTCGTCTGCTGGGCAGGGGCGCAAACAACCCAATCAAATCGTTGCAGGATGCGCTGCAAGACCTGCCCGGCCACCCCCGGATTCTGCTGGTGTTGGGTATGGAATATCGGAAGGCGGGCAAAAAGAAAGAGGCCAGCGCTGCCCTGCAAGAGGCATATCGGGCCGATCCGACCCAATTGTCCGTCGTCGGGATCGCGATGCACGAACTTCTGCATCTGAAGGAAGCGACTGTTGTAGAAAATATCGTCGCAGAGGTGCGTCAGATGCCCAGTCTGCTGATGCGTTTCTGGATCGACCAGGGCGAGCAAGTGTTGGCCTGTAAATTAGAGGAAAGCTGGGCCATACGTTTCTTTGACGAAGCGCTGTTGCTGGCCGACAAAAAACGGGGCAGCGACAGCCGCGCCGCCGCGCTGGTGCAGATTATCGACGTCACCCTTGAGAAAGACGCCAGAGCCTTGACAGAAGTCTATTTGGATCGGGTGCGCTCCGAAATGCCAGTGAGCGGGATTCTGGAATATGCCGAAGCGCGCATTCTTTTTGACGAGGCCAAGGATACAAAAAAGGCCCGGCGTCTTCTGCGCAAGGCCAAACGTATGGCCCAAAAAATGGATGACCCCGCGCTGGTCAGCGAGATGGACGCTCTCGAAGTGCTCTTTTCCGGGCGACACAACCCCTTTTTAGACATTTTGCGTAATTTAGATTTGGACGACGACGATGCCTTTGACTTCTTCTAAGCCGGGCCAGGACCCCTACGCTGTTCTGCAAATCGACCGCCGCGCCGACGAGAACGCCATCAAGCGGGCCTATTTTCGGTTGGTGCGTCAATACCCGCCCGAACAGGCGCCGGAAAAGTTCCAGGAAGTGCGAGTGGCCTACGATCTGTTGCGCGTGGCCGAAAGCCGGGCAATGGTCGATCTCTTCCTGTTGCAGCCGCCGCCCAGCCTGCCCAACCGCCGCCGCCCCACCTACGATCTGTCGGTGCATACCGCTGATCTGGGCGCATTGGCCCTGGAATTGGGGCTGGCCCGCTATGCACCCGCCAACGATTTCCGCGTCCCACCCCTGCCTGCCAAAGGGTAGCCCATGCCCATAGCCGATACCGTCACCGATTGGGACGACAGACTGACTGAACCGAACCACCGCGCCGACGAACCCATCCCCTATGCGGACGACGATCCGCGGGATGGGGAGTTCCAAAGCCAGGGCCATCTCTACTACCTGATGAGTCAGAACGAGATGCTACAGGCGCAGGTGGCCCAGCTGCTGGCAGAAGCCCAGGAACAGAGTACACAGGTGGCAGCGTTGACCCGCCACTTTACCGGGGGCGCGGCCAGCGACGCCCGCCACGCCGAGCGGACCGAACTCGTCACCCGGCTGGAAACGCTGCAGGAGCAGCTGGACGAACTGAACAAAACGGTGACAAAACTGAGCCGTTCCCAGTTCAAATCCAACACCCTGACCGAAAGCCGGGAGCAACAGGTCAACGACTCCCTCTCCACATTGCAGGAGATCGCCACCCGCCGGGACGAGATCGCCGCTGACCGGGAGATGGCCCAGCAGCGCCGTCTGGCCCAACTGCGCAGCGACGCCCGGGGCGCGCTGGCCGCGGATCTGCTGCCCGGTCTGGATGGGCTGGAGCTGGCCCTGGAACACGGCCCCCAGATTTTGGCCGAGCAGCGCCGCCGGGAAGAGGCCGTCCGGGCCGAACAGACGCGCCGTCAGCAGACACCCCCACCCAGCGTCTGGTCCAATCTGCGCCGGGTCTTTGGCGAGGCAGAACGGGAGACAACGCCGCCGGCCCTGCCGGCTGTGGTCGGGGAGACCTCCGAGGCGCTGGGTGGCTGGTTGCAGGGGTTGGAACTGGTGCGGGAGCGTTTTCTCGCTCTCCTGGCCAAAGAGTCGATCCAGCCCATCGACGCCCTGGGCAGACCCTTCGATCCCCGGCTGCATGTGGCTGTGGGCGGGGAAGATCGCAGGGATGTGGCGGCCAATACGGTCGTGGCCGTCCTGCGCAAGGGCTATGTGCAGGGCGAGCGGGTGTTGCGCTACGCCGAGGTGCTGGTCTCCCGCGCACCGAAAACAGCCACAGATGGACACGGATGAACGCGGATGGGGACGGATTTACACAGATAGAATCGATGCAGATCAATTGTTTCTGTGTGAATCTGCATCCTTTCTTTGACGAATTTGTAAGTTACGCTTGACACGACGATAGGACACAAAAGTAACAATGAGCAACAAAGTTTTGGGTATCGACCTGGGCACAACCAATTCGGCGGTGGCAATTATCGAGGATGGCCAGCCCCACATTATCCCGGTGGGGGGCGAGCGGCTGCTGCCTTCGGTGGTGGGGCTGGACCCGGAGGGCGGGCTGCTGGTCGGTCGCCACGCCTACAACCAGTGGGGCGTATCCGCGGAGCGCACCGTGCGCTCTGTCAAACGGCTGATGGGCAGCGGCAAGAATGTAGAGATGGCGGGCACAACCTACACCCCCCAGGAAATCTCCGCTTTTATCCTGCGCCGTCTCCGCGAGGCCGCCGCGGCCTATCTGGGCGAAGACGTGCAGCGGGCGGTGATTACTGTGCCCGCCTATTTCAACGAACCCCAGCGCCAGGCCACCATCGAAGCCGGCGAGATCGCCGGTTTGCAGGTGGAGCGCATTCTCAACGAGCCGACCGCGGCCGCCCTGGCCTATGGCTATGGCCGGGAGAGTGGCGGCCAGCCCCTGCGCGTGCTGGTCTATGACCTGGGCGGCGGCACTTTCGATGTCTCTATCATCGAGTTGGACGGGGAGATTGTGGATGTGATCGCCACCGCCGGCAACAATCATCTGGGCGGTGATGATTTCGATCAGCGGTTGGCCGACCTGCTGGCCGACGAATTCGAGAGGGATCATAAAATTGACCTGCGCCAGAATCACCAGGCCTGGGCGCGCCTCTTCCGGGCCGCCGAAGAAGCCAAAATCGAGCTTTCTTCTGTGCCCTATGCCACCGTCAATCTGGAATATATCGCCAGCGACAAAAAAGGACGCCCCCTGCACATCCAGCGGGAGATTCAGCGGGAGGAGTTTGAGGGGCTGATCAGCGACCTTTTGGACGGCACCCTGGACGCCATCGACCAGGCCCTGACCGACGCCAATCTGGAGGCGGGGGATTTGGACCGGGTGCTGCTGGTGGGCGGCTCTACGCGTATCCCCGCGGTCTGGTCGCTGATCACCGAGCATTTGGAGCGGGAACCCCACAGCGAAATCGACCCGGACGCGGCCGTGGCCCTGGGCGCGGCCGTGCAGGCGGGTATCGTGGGCGGGGAGGAGATCGACGCTATCCTGGTGGATGTGACCCCCTTCTCCCTGGGCATCGAGACGGCGACCTTTCGGGGCGGGCGTATCAAAGACGACCACTTTGTGCCCCTGATCCGACGCAATACGGCTGTGCCTGTGCAAAAGAGCGAGATGTTCAATACCATCTTTCCCGGGCAACAGGCGATCCACGTCAAAGTCTATCAGGGCGAAAGCAGTGTCGCTTCGCAAAATGTGCTGCTGGGCGATTTTATGTTCGACGAACTGAAACCCAACCGCAGCGACGGTCTGACCGAAGTGACGGTCAACTTTCAACTGGACATCAACGGCATTCTGAATGTGACAGTCATCGACCGGGCCGGGCGCAAACAGGTCTCCGAGCAGATGAAGGCCAGCCGCCAGCGGCTCAGCCCGGAGGATATCGCCCAGAGTCAGGCTAAGCTTTCCCTGACCTATGCCGACGCCGACGAGACGGACGAGGACGAAGTGGTGTTCGACCCCGGCGTCCACGCCCTGCTGGAACGGGCCGCCAAAGTCCTGGCCGACCCGGATGTGGACCCGGAGCTGGCCGGTGACATCAGCGATGTGATGATTGCCATCCGGGAGGCTGCCCAGGAGGGGGACGACGAGGCGGTGGAAGAACGCTGCGATGAACTGATCGACCTGCTCTTCGAGGCAGAGGAATAATAGCCTGTAACGCAAGCTGTTAGGACTCGTCAAGAAATAAGTTCCATCCGGTGCGTCGCACTGTCCACGAAATGACTCTAGTCCGCAACCTCATCTGGACAGTGCGGCGCACCAAAACGGGAAGTTATTCTTTGACAAGCCCTTAGCTTGCGACTTACGTTGTATACACGGATAAAAGGGAACACGGATTCAATCCGTGTTCCCTTTTATCCGTGTATACTTTTTTAGGGATGTCAGCCGATTCGCCGTATTTTGCGCGCGTCTCTCTGCGACCTGTCAGTTCCCACGTACACGCATCACTTCCGCGCCCGCAACAGCCCCCGCAGTGCGCCAAAAAACGCCCCAATTCCCTTCACCCATTCGCTGCCCCGCTGCCGGGTGCGCTGAAAACGGGGACGGCTGGGGTTAGGCCCGGCGACAGAACGCTTGCCCCGGCTGTCTCTTGTTTTGACCGGTGGGGCCTGTCCCGGCACAGAGGCGGGGGTCTTGCCCTCGGCCAGGGCCTGCCAGAAGCGGCGGTCCTCGGCGGAGAGGGCGAGGCGGGCCAGAATCACCTGGGCCATCTGCTGCCGGTAGCGTTGGTCCCCGCTCCACCAGAGGGCGAAGAAGCTGTAAAAGCCCAGCCCTTTGGCCGTGACCGCCGCGGCCTGCACCTCCTCTCCGCCCCAGCGGGCCGGGGGCAGGGAGAGGGCGTGGCGGATGTTGCCCACCTGGGCCAGCACATTCTCGGCCTCGGCCTCCTGCAAGAAGCGGGAGAGGGGGCGGTCTGCCGGCGCGAAAATGTGCAGCCGCTCCTGGGCACGGGTGATAGCGACGTAGAGCAGGCGGCGCTCTTCGGCCAGATTCTCTTGCAGGGCGGACTGACAGTCCGCCTTACGTTCGTAGGGCAGGGTCCCCTCGCTGACGCCGGGGAGCAGAACCACCGGCCACTCCAGCCCTTTGGCCCGGTGGATGGTTGTCAGCGTCACCAGTTCCGCGCCCCCCTTGCGCCGCTGATGGCTGCTCTCCAACTGGCCCACAAAACGCACGAAGCGTTCCACACTGCCCTGGCCTTGCGCCAGTTGGAGCAGGGCGTCGATGGCCCCGGCTTTGGCCTGACCCAAAGAGTCGTCCCCGCTGGCCCGCAGCAGTTCCTCCCGATAGCCCAATCGGTTGTCCAGTTCGGCCAGCAGACCTCGGGCGGGCCGGTCATTGATGCTCCCCGGCTGCACCTGCCCGGCCAGCCAGGCCAGGTCCCCGGCGAACTTTTCCATCTGTTCCCCGCCCCGATTTCGGCTGCGGCTGGCAAAGGCGCGCAGGGCGGTGCTGAGGGGCTGCTGCTTCTCCGCCACCCAACGGCCAATCTCCTCGCCCACAGCCCGTGGCAGATAGCGGTTGGGCCGGTTGCGCAGCCGCGGCCAGAGGTCGAGAAACTCGTCGATGGTGTCGTCGGAGAGGGGTCGCCCGGCCAGCAGGTCCGCCTCGATCTGGCCCAGGCGGATATAGTCGAGCAGCACCTTCGCCTCCTCCCGCTGGTAGAAGGGCCGTTCCCCCTCCACCCGATAGGGAACGCCGGCTTCGAGCAGGCAGGCTTCGATAGCTGCGGTCTGGGCGTAGAGGCGCACCAGCACCGCGATTCCCGGGGCCCGACGACCGTCGCGCAGGGCCCGCTGCACCTGCTCCACCACCGCCTGGCCCTGGGCCGCCTCGTCCACCGGGCGATGCAGGACTGTTTCGCCGTCAAAACCCTGGGTCAGCTTGACGCTTTTGGGGCTGCGCTGGGGGCTGTGGACGATCACCGCATTGGCCAGGGCCACGTGGGAGGCTCGGCAACGGAAATTGTCTTCCAGAAAGTAGACCTTCGCACTGTGCCGTTTTTGAAAGTCGAGGATAAAACGGGGCTGCGCACCCCGCCAACGGTAGATAGTCTGGTCGTCGTCGCCGATGACCATCAGATTGCCGTGAGGACGGGCGATCGTCTCGATGAGTTCGGCCTGGGCCAGATTCACATCCTGGAATTCGTCCACCAGCAGACAGGCATAGGCGGACTGGACGGCTTTGAGGAGGCTGGGGTGGGCCATCAGCAGCTCCCAGGCCGATGTCACCATATCGTCGTAGCTGATCCAGCCCCGGCTGCGGCGCACGTCTTCGTAGAGGCGGAAGAGGGGGAGATACCAGGGCCGCTCCTCCGGCGGGCTGGCTTGGGTGGCGATGCGCCGGGCGCTGGGGGAAAGCTCAGCCCGGCCCAGCTCGGCGTAGGCCAGATTGCCTTTGCAACGGGCCACAAAGCTGAGGAAATCGTCCTGATCCAGCCGGTTCAACTCCGCCGCGTATTCCACTTTGCGCCGCCGGGCCTCGTCCAGCGCGGCCCAGAGAATGCGCCGCTCGATCCCGTCGAAACCGCCTTTGCTCTCGCTGGCGTCGGGCAACAGTCCCAGCTTCCCGGCCTGGCGCACAATCCCATAGCCCAGGCCGTGGAGGGTCTGGACCTGCACCCCTTCCACCCCCCGCCGTTTCAGATTGCGTTTGATGGAATCGGCCGCGTCCCGATTAAAAGAGGTCGCCAGAATCTCCCCCGGACGAAAGAGGCGCTGGCGCACCAGCCGTTCGATACGCGCCGTCATCGTCGTCGTCTTGCCCGCGCCGGCAGTGGCGAAGACCAGCGCGGGTCCCCGGTCGTGGGCCACGACGAGTTGCTGTTGGGGGGTGAGGGGGGACATTACGGCAAAGGTCCAATCCACTTCTGATACAGCGAATCCGCCACCTGGGGGTCATACGCGCGCAATTCCGTGAGCAGATCGGCGGGCGTCACAATCTGAAAGCGGTAGTTCTCCTGATAGCTTTTGAGAAACGCCTCGAACTGGCGCTCGCCCAGGGCCTGGCGGATGGCGTCGTAGAAGAGCGCGCCTTTGCCGTAGACCACCGACTCGTACTGCACGCCGTCTTCGTAGACGGCTACGGGCTGGTTGAGGGGCGCGTCCGCGCCCCTGGCCGTGAGCAGATCGATCACCGCCTGCCAGCGCCGGGCTTGCAGACTCTCGGCAAAGCCCCGCCCCCGGATGGCCTCGTAGTAGAGTTTGCTGCTATACTCCCCAATCCCCTCATCCATCCAGGGCGTATTCACCGGGTCGTTGTGGACCAGCTGATACCACCACTGATGCGCGGCTTCGTGGACGGTGCGGATTTCCAGATCGGCCCGGTATTCGCCGTAGAGCTGCACGCCCAGCAGAAAAGCCTGGGGATATTCCATTCCCCGCACGCCCAGGGGCGCCGGGGCCAGCCGCAAATCTGCATAGCCGTAGGGACCGAAAAGATCGCTGTAGATGCGCAGGGCCGCGGCCGTGTATTGCAGGGCGGCTCGCCCGCTGGCCTCCTGGCCCGCCAGCCAATAGCTGGTAATGCGGGTGTCGTAGGCGGTGGTCGTGGCGCTCTCAAAGCGGTTGGATATATGCAGGAAAAACTCCCGCACCGGCCCTGTGACCCAGACATGACGGCTGATGCCCGGCCCGGCTACAGTACTGGTGATGAGCGTACCGCTGGTCACGGGGATCTGGTCGCTGGGCAGGGTGGCTGTGACCACAAAGAGCGACGCCAGATTGAAGGCCGCATCCCCCCGCACGCTGCCCCGCTCCAGCCACCACTGGCCTGTGCCGGTGGTCAGCCCCGGCTGGTAGACGGCCAGGGAAGGATAAAAGAGGGGCAGGCTGAGCATCTCCTGGCTGTTGCCAAAGAGCCGGTAGGCCAGGGGCGTGTCGCTCCACTGGGGAATGTCCAGAATCCAACTCAGGTAGACGGTCGTGGCTTTGCCGGTGAGCAGGGCCACAGGCAACTCCACCCGCACGGCCGTATTCTGGTTCTGATAGGAAAAGGGCACGGCCCGCCCGCCGATGGCCGCGCTCTGAATGCTGAGCAGCCCGCCGTACTGTTCCAGGTTGGGGTAGAGGCGGAAAATCACATACGTCCAGGGGTCCGGGCTGGTGTTGGTGAAGTGGATATAGGCCGTGCCGGTAAGGACTTCCAGGCTGTTGTCCAGATCGACGGACAGCTCGTAGCGGGGCATAGGCTCCAGTACCCCGTTGTCGGGCCAGGCGCTGGCGGGCATAGCCGGGCGATAGAGCGCATAGGGATCGGCTGGGGTGACATTGCCGCCCACACACGCGGCCAACAGACCGATTAAAAGAAGCGGCCAAATGAGGGAAACAAAAAAGGGAATGGAACGCGGATGACGCGGCGGTGTCCCTTCGATGAACTCAGGACATCGCCTGAGCCTGCGGTGTCCTGAGCTTGTCGAAGGGTCGAAGGGATCGAGCGGATGTAGGCGGATCAAAAAAAATCCGTTTTTATCCGCCCCATCCGCGTCATCCGCGTTCCATTCTTCTCTTCTATCCATTTCTCTGCGCCTCTGCGTCTCTGCGGGAGAATTTTTTGGCTCAGTTATCTCTGCTTACCAACCACATAATGCCCAGTATAGCACGCGTGCCGGTCGGGATGAAATGCCGGGCAATTTCCGCTTGATTGCCCGCCCAGCCCTGTGCTATACTGCACAGGAACGTTTGTTCCAGTAAACGGTCCGGAACAGATTCGGTTGACTGCGACTTTCGGGTTCGGCAAGAAACGTAAATCGTGAAACGTGAGTTTGGGCCTTCTGATTTCACCTTTCACGCCTCACGTCTCGGCCAGCCGCATAGACACCCACTACACCCAATGGCAACCAGACGCAAAAAGAAGTCGAGCGAACTCGACGAAATCCTCCAGATGCTGGGCTTCCTCCTGCGCACCGAAGTGCAGGGGATTGTGTTGGTGCTGCTCTCGGTTTTTACACTGCTGAGTCTGTTTACCAACAGCCGGGGCAGCATCACCGGCGCGTGGATCGATCTGGTGCGCTCGCTCACCGGCGACGGGGTGTGGGGCGTGCCGTTGCTCACCGGCGCACTGGGGCTGTGGATGGTGATCCGGGCTGTGGACAAAATGCCCGATCTGCCCTGGCAGAAGCCAACCGGTGTGCTGCTGATCTTCCTGGCCTACATCACCGGCGCCAGTCTGCTCTCCCCCTCTTTTGTGCGGATGGCCCAGGCCGAGCAGGGCGAAGCGGGGGGCTGGATCGGTTTTTATCTGGCCGACCTGCTGGAAGCGGCCCTGAGCCTGTGGGGGGCCTGGGCCGGGGTGACAGCCCTGGCTGTGCTGGGTCTCGTCCTGCTCACCGACCGGATGCTCCTCGACATTTTCCTGGACAGTTGGGACGCGCTGGCGGATATGCTGACAGAACGCAAGACTGTCCGCGGCGAAGGGATGCCCGACATCCAGCCCGCTCTGCCCATGCCCAGCGGCGAGATTCCCGGCTGGAAGCGGTTGCTGGACCGCTTCCGCCGCAAACGGGACGACGAGGAGACCGGCCATTGGGTCGGGCTGCCCGCCAGTCTGACCGGCAAGAACCCGGCCAGCCCCGCCCAGCAAAACCCGCCCGCCCAGGCCCCTCCCCCACCCGCGGTCGGGACAGCTCGCCAGCCCCTCACCCCGGCCAGCCCCGATGCCGCGCTCAGCCCCCGCATTGTGGGCGGCGTGCAGCAGTGGCAGTTGCCCCGGCTGGCCGATATGCTCGATTCCTGGGATCGCTATGTGGACAGCGACGAGGACATTCGCCGCCGGGGACGGCTGATCGAGGATACCCTGGCCCTCTTCGGCGTCCCCGCGGATTTCGAGGGGGTCAACGCCGGGCCGACTGTCACCCAGTTCCTCATCCGCCCCGGCTATATCGAGCGCACCATCCGGGGTGAGACGAAGAAGACGAAAGTCAAAGTCAGCAAAATCGCCGGGCTGGCCAACGACCTGGCCCTGGCCCTGGCCGCCTCGAATGTGCGCATCGAAGCCCCCATCCCCGGCACAAATTACGTGGGAATCGAAGTCCCCAACAGCGCCAGCAACAATGTGGGGCTGAAGGAATTGATGGAGAGCGAAGTCTTTCAGGCCGCCCAGCAAAAGTTCAAAATGCCCATTGCCCTGGGTGAAGATGTGAAGGGCAAGGCGGCGGTGGCGGATATGGCGCGGATGCCCCATCTGCTCATCGCCGGGGCCACAGGCACGGGCAAGTCGGTCTGCATCAACTCGATTATCGGCTGCCTGCTCCTGACCCACACGCCAGAGACTCTGCGTTTTCTGATGATCGACCCCAAAATGGTGGAGTTGAGCAACTACAACGGCGTGCCCCATCTGCTCAGCCCGGTGGTGACGGAGGTGGATCGGGCCGCGGGGGTGCTCTTTTGGGCGGTCAAGGAGATGGAGCGGCGCTACCAGCTTCTCAGCAAAGCCAACGCCCGGGATTTGGAGCGCTACAACGCTATCCTGCGCAAGGAGGGCCAGGAGGTGCTGCCCTTCGTCGTCATTGTCGTGGACGAGATGGCCGATCTGATGATGGCCGCGCCGGAGGAGGTGGAGAAGCACATCTGCCGTCTGGCCCAGATGGCCCGGGCCGTGGGCATCCATCTGATCATCGCCACCCAACGCCCGTCGGTGGATGTGATTACGGGTCTGATCAAAGCCAACTTTCCAGCGCGTATCGCCTTTGCGGTGACCAGTCAGACCGACAGCCGGGTGGTCTTGGACGTGCCCGGCGCTGATCGGCTGCTGGGCCGGGGGGATATGCTCTTTATGGCCCCGGACTCCAGCAAACTGGAACGCTTGCAGGGGACGTGGCTGCACGACGACGAGACCAATCGGATTGTGCGCTATTGGAAGGGTATCCGCAGTCTGGAAAATTATACCGCGCCTACCCTGCCCGATGTGACCGCACCGGTGGTCAGCCCCCTGCCCGACCCGCTCGGCTTGCCTGAAGCAGGCGTGTCTGCCCCAGCCGCCAAAGCCAACGACTGGGCCGACTCGTATGTGAGTGGTGGGCCATCCAAAACGGGGCCGATGGTACAGCCCCTTTTTGACCAGATCGAAACGATGAAAGCCGTGGATGCCCGGGACGATCTCTTTGATGAGGCGGTGATAGCTGTGCAGGAAGCAGGCCGGGGATCGACGACGCTGCTGCAACGCAAGCTGCGCATCGGCTACAGTCGGGCCAGCCGTCTGGTGGAGCAGTTGGAGCAGGCGGGTATCCTCGGCCCGGATCAGGGCGGCAACGCGGGGCGGCCTCTCTTGCAGGGCGGAAAGCCGGCTCCTCAACCGTCCCCGCCGCCCGCACAGGGCACACCAGCGGGTCAGCGGCCCGGCAGTCAAAGGCCAAACGTCAAAGACGAGGGCCTGCTCGAACCCCGCATCATCGGCGAAGACACGGACCCGCCGACGCGGATTTGGATGTAAGACGGTCAGAAGTTCGACTTTTTCCGAAAAGTCGAACTTCTTTCTTTACTATCGTCAGCCTTCTGTCTGACCTTTTTTCTCCGATTGGTGTATGATTGGGAGTAACCGAGCCACACTGACGCGGCCCGGTTTCCATCCGTCCCAGGGCTGTGGCCCGAAAGGATGACCCCCAATGACGACGCTCTCCCCCCCCCGCCCGTCCGGGCCGCGCGCCGGCCCAGAGGCCGCCCGCGCTTCGTCCCACGCCCCATCCGACCCGGTTGTTTGGCACACCCTTTCCGTGGCCGAATCTTTGCGCAGGCTGGATGTGGACCCCGCCGAAGGTCTGGGCAGCCAGGAAATCGCCCGGCGGCTGGCCCGTTTTGGTCCCAACGAATTGAAAGAAGTGGACGGGGTGCGCCCCTGGCAGTTGCTTCTGCACCAGTTCACCGAGCCGCTGGTGTTGGTGCTGATCGCCGCGGCCCTGCTCTCCGGGCTGGTCTGGGCCTTTGACGGCCACGAACCCCTGCCCTACGAAGCGATTGTGATTCTGTCGATTGTTCTGCTCAATGCGGGCCTGGGCTTCTTTCAGGAATACCAGGCCGAGCAGGCCGTAGCCGCGTTGAAACGGATGGCCGCGCCCCTTTCGACTGTGCGCCGGGGCCGGCGGGTCTCCCAGATTCCCGCGGCAGCGCTGGTCCCCGGCGATGTGCTGCTGCTGGACGCGGGCTGTCGTATCCCCGCCGATGCCCGCCTGTTCCACACCGCCAATCTGGAGGTGGAAGAAGCGGCGCTCACCGGCGAATCTTTGCCCGTACGCAAGCAGAGCGCAGCCCTGACCGATCCCAGCCTGCCCCTGGGCGACCGCACAAATATGCTTTTTGTGGGCAGCGCGGTGACCTATGGCCGGGGCGAGGCGGTGGTGACGGCCACGGGAATGGAGACGCAGATGGGCGCGATTGCCACGCTGCTCCAGGCGGTGGAGGAGGAGGAGACGCCCCTGCAACGGGAGTTGACGCGGGTGGGCAAGCAGTTGGGGCTGCTGGTGCTGGTAGTGGCGCTGGTGGTGATTGTGACGGGAATGTTGACCGCCGACCAACTGACCAGCCGCCGAATGCTGGAACTCTTCCTCTTTGGGGTGGCTCTGGCTGTGGCCGCCATCCCCGAAGGGCTGCCCGCAATTGTGACGGCGGTGTTGGCCTTGGGTGTGCGGCGGATGGCCAGTCGCAATGCGATTGTGCGCCGTCTGCCCGCGGTGGAGACTCTGGGCAGCGCTACTGTCATTTGCAGCGACAAGACCGGAACCCTCACCCGCAACGAAATGTGTGTGCGTCGGCTGCTGTTGGGTGGGGAACGGGTGCTGGCGGTGGAAGGCGAGGGCTATGCGCCGTCGGGCCGTTTTGTGGACGAAGCCGGCCAGACCCTCCCCAGCGAAGACGAGGCTCTGCGCGCGCTCTTGCGCTGTGCCCTGCTCAACAACGACGCCACCCTTCTGCATATGGAGGACGACCAGTGGCGTATTGTGGGCGACCCGACTGAAGGCGCGTTGGTGACAGCCGCGGCCAAGATCGGTCTGGACGGGGGGCGGTTGCGCCGGGAGTATCCCCGCCAGGGGGAGATTCCCTTTAGCTCTGAGCGCAAGCGGATGACGACCCTCCACACCGTCGGCGGTCAGTCGATGGCATTTGTCAAAGGCGCGCCGGATGTGGTGATCGATCTGTGTACATCCCTGCGCCGGGATGGCTGCGTCGTCCCTCTGAGCGATGGGGATCGGCGGACGATTCTGGCCCACAACGAGGCTTTTGCATCCAGCGCCCTGCGCACGCTGGGCTTTGCCTCCCGTCTGCTGCCGGTCCAGAGTGGCGCTGGGTCCGAACCCTGCGCCGAGGATGTGGAGCGGGAACTGGTCTGGGAGGGGCTGGCCGGGATGATTGACCCGCCGCGAGCCGAGGCAAAAGAAGCCGTGGCCCAGGCCAAAGGCGCGGGCATTCGCACAATAATGATTACGGGCGATCACCAGCTGACGGCCCTGGCGATTGCCACCGAGTTGGGGATTGCCGACGACCAGGCCCGGGTCGTCATCGGGCAGGAGTTGGCGGAGATGGATGAGGCCACACTGGCGGTCACTGTGCGGGAGGTAAATGTCTATGCTCGGGTGAATCCGATCCACAAACTGCGTATTGTGCGGGCGCTGAAGGCCCAGGGCGAAGTGGTGGCCATGACCGGCGATGGGGTGAACGATGCGCCGGCCCTGCGCCAGGCCGATATCGGCATTGCCATGGGCATTACGGGCACGGATGTGAGCAAAGAGGCCAGTGATATGATTCTGGCCGACGACAACTTTGCCACGATTGTGGCCGCGATTGGCGAGGGGCGGGCCATTCTGGACAATGTACGCAAGTTTATCCGCTATCTGCTCAGCAGCAACGCGGGCGAAGTGTTGACTGTCTTTGGCGGGATGTTGGCCGCGGGTCTGCTGGGGCTGTACAGCGCTGACGGCACAATTCTGCTGGCGCTGCTGGCTGTGCAGATTCTCTGGATCAA
The DNA here is from genome assembly GCA_023384455.1 of Caldilineaceae bacterium. Lineage (GTDB taxonomy): Bacteria > Chloroflexota > Anaerolineae > Caldilineales > Caldilineaceae > JACQGT01. The sequence goes on from JAHDWH010000010.1 coordinate 36,609, forward strand.
TCTGGTCACCGATGGGGGGCCAGCCCTGGCCTTGGGGTTGGACACGCCGGAGTCCGGGCTGATGGAGCGCCCCCCCCGCCGGGCCGACGAGGGCATTATCACCGGTTCGATGTGGCTGCTGGTGGGGCTGGTAGGGCTGGTGATGATGGTGGGCACGCTGCTGGTCTTCGACGCCTATCTGCCCGGTGGCCTGCTCACCCCTGGCTGGTTGGTCACCCTGGGGGACGATCCGGTTCGCCACGCCCGCTCGGTTGCCTTTACCACACTGGTCCTTTTTCAGCTTTTCAACGTCTTCAATTGTCGCAGCCAACAGCAGAGCGCGCTCAACGGTCAATTCTTTCAAAATGGCTGGCTCTGGCTGGCTGTCATCGGTAGCGTTCTGCTCCAATGTGGTATACTCTATCTGCCGTCGTTCCAACGGGCTTTTGATGTGACGCCCCTCTCGGCTATGGACTGGCTGGTGGCGGCTGTGGTCGCCAGTTCGGTGCTGGTTGTGATGGAGAGTGTCAAGCGGGGGCAGCGAGCGGGCAAACGGGTAATTACCGAATAACTGATGGGCTGGGAGCAGGCAGATGCAGCGTTCTCAACTGATTTCGATTGCGGCGGCGATTGGTATCGTCGCCGTTCTCGCTGGGTTCTATTTTTTCAACAGCCGCCCACCCAGCGCGGCCCAGTTGCCGGAACGGATGACCGGGGCGCTGGCGGGGATGAAGACTGTGCAGGGGCGTGTAGACGTGACCCAGGGCACTGTGACCCTGGAGCAGGAGTTCTGGTCCCAGCCGCCCACATTTATGCGTGCCGAAGTGGACAAAGGGCCGGCGGGCTTTCAGGGCACGATTGTTGTCTTGGACGAGGAAGAAGCGTGGGTCTATGTGCCCAGCCTGGGGCTGGTGACGGTGGCCGACCGGGAATCTGCATCAACCAGCAACGGCGGGCAGGCAGGTACGTCCTATTTGGGAACCCTGGCCGAGGATGTGCTGGCGGCTCTGAATACGAGCACAGATGTGCAGGTGGTCGGTGAGGAACAGGCCGCAGGCCGCCCAGCCCTGCGGGTGCAACTGCTTGTAAATCCGACGGACACCCCCTTTGGTGCGGGGCAGTTGACTGTCTGGCTGGACAAGCGCTTCTACTATCCCCTGGCTGTGGAGGGGGACAACGGCTTCTCTCTGCGCTTTCAGTTTGCCCGCTTCAATCAGGAGATCGACCCGGCCACTTGGGTCTTTGTGCCGCCGCCGGGGGCCACTGTGCGCCGGGTGGGGGGAGAATGAAGCGCTTTCAACTCTCTACCGTTCCCCAACTTCTGGCGGCGTCCATCGCCACCCGGCTGACAACCGACACCACAGCCCAACTCTTCAACTCCTTTCTGGTCACCATCGCGGCCGGGCTGGGGATGGATGTGCTGACCCTGGGCCGTCTGGTCAGCCTGCGCAGCCTGATGGGGCTGGCATCACCCCTCTTTGGCAGCGCGGCGGATCGTTTTGGCTACCGGCGGGTGATGCGCATCGGGCTGCTCCTGGCCGCGGCGGGGATGTTCTTTATCGGCAGCGGGGGCGGGCTGGCCACGGTCGTCGTCGGGATGGTTCTTTCTGGGATTGGCCTGAGCGCTTTTGTGCCTACGCTGCAAGCCTATATGAGCGCGCGCCTGCCCTATCACCAGTTGGCGAGGGGCATCGGCATTCTGGAATACTCCTGGGCGCTGGCCGGGATCGTCGGCCTTTTTGCCATGGGTTTTCTCTTTGAGGATGTGGGCTGGCAAGCGCCCTTCTTTGTGCTGGGCGCGGGGATGCTGGGGGGCTGGGTGCTCTTTGGCTTCTTCCCCTCGGCCCGGACGGAACGCACAGCGCTCCAGCGTTCGGGGATGACCGGCTTCTCCCTGGCCCGGCTGGCCGCGTTCTTCGATCTGGGACCCAACCGCCGCTCGGCCTGGGCGGTGATCGTCTCCGCCGCGCTGCTCTTTTTCGCCCAGTTCCACGTCATCATCGCCCACGGCGCCTGGCTGCAAGCCGAATATGGCCTGGGGCCAGCCCTGCTCGGCTCGGTGGCTCTGGCCCAGGGGCTGGCCGATCTGTGCGGCAGTGTGCTGGTTTCGCTGATTACGGACAGAGTGGGCAAGAAGCGTTCGGTGCAGGCGGGGATGCTGGGCGCGCTGCTGGTCTTTATCGCCCTGCCTTTTGTCAATGTGGGGCTGTGGCCGGTCATCGGCGCGTTGGTATTGATGCGCTTCGCTTTCGAGTTCGGCATCGTCGCCAATATCTCCCTGGCCAGCGAGCAGGCCCCGGACCGGCGGGGAAAGGTGATGACCCTGGCCGCGGCCCTCAACCTGCTGGGTGGGACCATCACCGGCTTCTCCGGTCCCTGGGCCTACACCCACTTCGGCGTCTGGGGGCTGGGGCCGGTGGCCGCCATCAGCACAGCCGTCGCGCTGGTCCTGCTCACCGTCTGGGGGCGGGAAGGCGCAGAGTAAGCAAAAAGCTTTGAACACAGATTGCGCAGATTGAATCCGCGCAGATCCGCCCTTTCCGCTTCGTCCGCGTTCTATCCCTTTTCAAAATCAGAAAGGAACTCCCCTATGAAAGTCCTCTTTATCGGCGGTACAGGCAAAATTAGCTCGGCGTGTTCGGCCCTGGCTGTGGAGCGGGGTATCGATCTCTACTTCCTCAACCGGGGCCAGACCGACCGGCCTGTTCCGGCTGGTGTGACCGTCCTGACCGGCGACATCCGCAACCCGGAATCGGCCAAAGCCGCCCTGGGCGACCACACCTTTGACGCGGTGGTCAATTGGATCGTCTTTACACCGGACCAGATCGAAAGCGACCTGGCCCTCTTCCGGGGACGCACAGGTCAATACGTCTTCATCAGTTCCGCCTCGGCCTACCAGACGCCGCCGGCCCATCTCCCCGTCACCGAATCCACACCCCTGGACAATCCGTATTGGGCCTACTCCCAGGCCAAAATCGCCTGTGAAGAGCGGTTGATGCGGGCCTATCGGGAAGAAAAATTCCCCATCACAATTGTGCGCCCCAGCCACACCTACGACCGCACGATGCTGCCCTTCCAGGGCGGCTGGACCCACATCCACCGGATGCGCCAGGGCAAGCCGGTCATCGTCCACGGCGACGGCACTTCTCTGTGGACCCTCACCCATCATCGGGACTTTGCCAAAGGTTTCGTGCCTCTGCTGGGCAACAGCCACGCCATCGGCGACAGCTTCCACATCACTTCGGATGAGGTGTTGAACTGGAATCAGATTGCGGAGATTCTGGCCGACGCCGCGGGGGTGAAGGCGCAGATTGTCCATCTGCCGTCGGATTATATCAATGCCTGGGATGCCCGCTGGGGCGCGGGGTTGTTGGGGGACAAAGCGGCCAGTATGGTTTTTGACAACACGAAAATCAAGCGGCTGGTGCCCGACTTCGCCTGCACGATTCCCTTCTCCCACGGGGCGCGGGAAGTCATCGCCTGGTTCGATGCGGACCCGGCCCGTCAGGTGGTAGACGAGGCGTTGGATGCGTTGCAGGATCGGATGATTGCTGCGTATCAGGCGGCGTTGCCTCGGTAAAATATCAAAACGAACGAGGGCGATCTATGGATTGGATCGCCCTCGTTCGTGTAAAAAAGTGATTGACAGTGTAAAACTATTGCAATACAATGTACATATGGAACAGCTACGGTTTGCGTGGGATCCTGTCAAAGACAGTAGTAATGTCAGAGATCATGGCATTTCCTTTGAAGAAGCACAAACTGTGTTTCAGGATGAATACGCACGTCTACGCGATGACCCGGACCATTCTGAAGATGAAGATAGATTCCTGCTTCTCGGTATGAGTCGCTATTCTCAGTTGCTCGTTGTATGCCATTGCTATCGGGAGAGCGAGACAGTGATTCGGATTATCTCGGCACGTAAAGCCACGCGGCACGAGAGAAGACAGTACGAAGGATTCCGCCAATGAGAGACGAATACGATTTCTCTAATTCCAAGCCCAATCCATATGCCCAAAAGCTACGCCGCCCGGTGACGATTCGCCTGGGCGTGGATGTCATCGACTATTTCCGCACCCAGGCGGAAGAGACGGGCATTCCCTACCAGACACTCATCAATCTCTACCTCAAAGATTGTGTGCGCACCCAGCGGAAATTGGAAATGCAATGGGCCGACTAAACAGCTACCCGCCCCCACAATACGCCAGCGCAGTCAGCGCATAAACCTCCGCCACCCGCACCAGATCGGCCAGGGCGACCTGCTCGTGGAGGGTGTGCGCGCCGGTGGCCGCGGGGCCGTGGGACAGGGGGGTGATAGCGGCCAGGGCGGCGAAGGTGTTGCCGTCGTCCACAAAGGGCTTGCGGCCCAGGGGCAGAGGCCCACCGGTGACTGCGGTGTGGGCGATCTGAAAAGCCGCCAGCAGGGGATCGGCGGCGTCCACCGCGTAGGCTTCCCCCTGCACCTCAAAATCGAAGTCGATGGATGTGCCGGTCTCCCCGGCCACCTGGGCCAGGAGATCGGCGAACTCGGCCTGCACCGCTGCCCCGGCGTTGGGTGTCACCCAGCGCCGGGTTCCCTTAATTGTGCAAAGAACCGCGGCCTGGTTGAAGATTTCCCCGCACTGAAACTGGCCGATGAAGACCGAATCCTGCCCGGCGACGGGGTGGCTTTTCTGGCCCAGTTGCGCATGTAGCTCCTGCAAACGCCGGGCCAGCAGCACCCCCGCGGTCAGCACATCGGGCAGCCCCTCGGGCCGCAGCACTTCGTGGACCGGCTCGCCCTCCCGCCGGATGCGAATCTCGAAAATTGCCATCCCCCGGGCGGCCACAGGCAGGGGATCGGCCAGATATTCGGGCAGCAGCACCCCATCCCCCACATAGCCCTCCCGAATCAGCGCCTGCACCTGACGCCGATCTCCCCACGGCCCTTCGTGGTGGTCGTGGGCGGTGAGCAGCACCCCGCCACTTTTCAGAGCGCCCGTCTCCCGCAACACCCGCAGGGCCTCCACAAAAGCCGCGATCCCCCCTTTCATATCCGACGCACCGGAGCCGTAAAGATAGCCCTCTTCCAGGCGGGGGGGCACGAAGGGCAGATGAACCGTGTCCAGATGGCCGTCGAATTGGAGCGTGCGCCCGGGCGCGCCGCTCTCCAGACGCACGACGACAGCGGGTGCTTCGGGCCAATCCGCGATTGGGCGTTCCACCGCAAAGCCGTCAGCGATGAGAATCTCGGCCAGCCGATCCGCCACCGGACCCGCGCTGCGGGTGGGGCTGGGCACGGCGATCAGGGCCAGGGCGGTTTCGGCCAGCCGCTGGGGGTTGAGCGCGGCGCGGATTGCTTCCACAGTTGTCGGGTTTGGGGTAGCCGCTGGAAGGGCTGGGGGGCGTGCCATAGGAACTCTCCCTGTTGGGTCTCAATCCGGTTTGACATCTCTACTGTTTCGTAAACGGCAAAATCCGCTGCAAAATCCGGTCTTTGTCCCAAAGCTGGTGTTTGATGACCAGATTCGTCACCCTCGATGGCGGTCATCATTTTGGCGATGGCGAAGCCACATTTTGCAATACGAAATACGTAGTACGCAGTCTGTTACCCTACCCGGCTGGGCAACGACTCTTTCCGCAGCCCCGCCAACAGATTGTCGATGGTGCGCCGGGCCATATTATAGCGGCTTTGGCGGGTGGCGCTGCCCAGGTGGGGGGCAATGATGAGGTTTTCCATTTGGAGGAGCGGGTGATCCCGGGGCAGGGGTTCCGGTTCGGTCACGTCGATGGCCGCGCCCGCGATCCATCTGTTCTGCAGAGCCTCCAGCAACGCGTCGTGATCCAGCACGCCGCCCCGGGCCACATTGATCAGATAAGCCGTGGGCTTCATCAGCAGCAACTGCTTTCGGCCAATCATCCGCCGCGTCTCCGGGGTCAGAGGCATATTGAGGGTGACAAAATCTGACTGTTGCAGCAGTTCGTTGAGGCTGGCATAGGACACGCCCAACGCTTCTTCGCTCTCTGGGTCCCGGTTGCGGTTGTGGTAGAGGATATTCATCTCAAAACCGTTGGCCCGCTTTGCAACTACCCGGCCAATCCGCCCCATCCCCACAATGCCCAGGGTGGAGCCGTAGATTTCCTGGCCGTGAAAGAGGTTGGGGTCATAGGCGGTGAACTCCGGGCCCCGGGCGTAGCGGTCGCCGATGCGCAGATTGCGCCCAATCGCCATCAGCAGGGCAAAGGTCAAATCCGCGGTGGCACCGTCCACAAAGCCGGGGGTGTTGCCCACGGGGATATGGCGGGCACGGGCGTCGGCCAGGTTGATGTGATCCACGCCCACGCCAAAGTTGCTGATCACCTTCAGATTGGGCATCCGGTCCATCAATGCGCCGTCGGTGGGCGGGTGGCCGTAGGTGAGGTAGCCGTCGATCCGTCCCAGCAGGGCTTCGTCTTGCAGGGCATCTTTGAGAAAATGGATTTCGCAGGAATCACCCAACATATCCAGCATTGTGGGGGGCAGAGCTGTGTCGATGAGCAGTTGATAGGGCATGGGTAACCTCAAAGCGAAGAATGGAACGTGGATTGTACGGAACGGGCGGATAAAAAACGGATAGGAAAAGGAGACAGATTGGGCAGATGGACACAGAGTAGATCCGTCCCGTACCATCAGGCCATCTTTGGCGATTTCGAAGATAATGGGATGATGGGATGATTGCACTGCCCATCATCCCATCATCTTTTCCTCATCCCAGACTGCGATTCAAATACTCCACCACATCCCGGAAGCTGATAATCCCCGTAGGCCGGTTCTCCTCGTCCACCAGAGGCAGATGACGGAAGCCGTGCTGGGACATCAGATGCAGGGCCTGGGCGATGGGCAGATCGGCTTTGAGCGCTACGGGGTTGAGGGTCATATAGTCGCCGATGGGGGTGTGGGCCAGATCGTCCACCAGACCGGTGACGCGCATGAGCACATCCCGCTCGGTGAAGATGCCGCTGAGCCGGTCTTCCTCGTCGGTGACGACCAGACAGCCGATATTGTGCCGATTCATCTGGCGGATGGCCCGGGCCAGGGAACTGCCGGCGTCGATGGTAATCGGCACTTTCGGATTCAGAGCGGAGAGGGTCTCTTCGGTCAACTGATCCTGCACAGCCGTCGTGGCGACAGCCGAGCGTCCCAGCGCGTCCAGATACTCCTCGTCCAGAGTCAGGGGCAACCCGCCCGCCATCTCCGACTGATTCTCCTCCCGGGCCGAGACCGTCCACAGATCGTCGTTCCTGTATAGTTTATTTAGATCGCCTGTGCCCCGTTTGGCTTTGGCCTGGGCCACCTGTTCCATAATGCCCGCGGCATAGGTGGGCTTGCGCACATCCCGAATCACACCCATCGGCGCGGGGTATTCCGGGTGTTCCATACTGCCCAGAATCGAGGCCAGGGGTTTGGAGGTGGCGTCGTGGACCAGAATCTCGTCCAGACTCACATCGCTGAGGGCGACAACTTCGGGCGTAAAGCCCCGCATCCGAATGCCCTTGTCCTTGTCCTTGCCAAAGATGAGCGGCATCCCGTGTTCCAGATTGAGGGTCACTTCGTCCCGGTTGGCGCGGTCGCTCAGCGCGTTCCACTCGTCCGGGTTGAAGATGACGCAGTTCTGGTAGACCTCGACAAAAGCTGTGCCTTTGTGGGCGGCGGCTTTGCTCAACACTTCGGCCAGATGCTGGGGATTGGAGTCGATGGAGCGGGCCACAAATGTGGCTTCCGCGGCCAGGGCCAGGGCAATCGGGTTGACCGGCGATTCGATTGTCCCCATCGGTGACGACTTCGTGACCGTTCCCACTTTGGAGGTGGGGGACGCCTGCCCCTTCGTTAAACCGTAGATACGGTTGTTGAAGAGGATAATTTTCATATTCACATTGCGGCGCAGGGCGTGGATCAGGTGGTTGCCGCCGATGGACAGCCCGTCGCCGTCGCCGGTGACGACCCAAATGTTCAGGTCCGGGTTGGCAATCGCCAGTCCCGTCGCCAGTGTCGGCGCGCGGCCGTGGATGCTGTGGATGCCGTAGGTGTCCATATAATAGGGGAAGCGGCTGGAGCAGCCAATACCCGAAATAAAGACAATCTTCTCTTTGGCTACGCCCAATTCGGGCATCACCCGCTGCACCTGGGCCAGGATTGAATAGTCGCCGCAGCCGGGACACCAGCGCACAGTCTGGTCCGAGACAAAATCTTTGCGGGTCAGTGTAATTTCGTTGGTCAATGTTCCACTCGTCAAAGTTTCGCTCATAGCTCTACCCCTTGCCCAGTGTCTGGGTAATCACTTCACGCATTTCGCCGATTTGCAGGGGCCGGGCCTGCAATTTGTTGAACTTCGTCACCTGCACGCCAAACTTGCCCTGTAGCAGTAGCGCCAACTGGCCGCTGTTTAGCTCCGGCACAAGCACTTTGCTGTGCCGTTTGAGCATCGCTTCCAGATTGCGGGGGAAGGGGTTGATATAGCGCAGATGGGCGTGGGCCACAGACTGGCCGGCCCGCTGGGCACGGGTGACAGCCGTGCGCACGACGCCGTATGTGCCGCCCCAACTGACCACCAGCAGCTCCGCATCTTCCCCACCGAAAAGCTCCTGCTCCGGGATAAAGTCGGCCAGGCGGGCGATCTTCTCGGCCCGTTCCAGGGTCATCTGCTCGTTGTGCGCGGGATTGTAGCTGACATTGCCCGTATCCGGCGCTTTGGCCAGACCGCCCAGCCGGTGTTCCAGCCCAGGCGTGCCGGGGATAGCCCAGGGCCGGGCCAGAGTCTCCGGGTTGCGTTTGTAGGGCAGGAAAGGCTCGTCGCCGTTGTGACGGCCCGCCGGGTGTACGACTTCGATGGGGGCAATGTCGTCCGCATCCGGGATCAGCCAGGGTTCCGCGCTGTTGGCGAGAAAACCCTCGGAGAGAATCATCACCGGTGACATCGAGCGAATGGCCATGCGCGCCGCCTGAATCGCAATATCGAAACAGTCGGAGGGGGTAGCCGGGGCGATGACCGCAATCGGGCTTTCGCCGTTGCGCCCGTACATCGCCTGCAGCAGATCGCCCTGCTCGGTCTTTGTGGGCTGGCCTGTGCTGGGGCCGCCCCGCTGCACATTGATAATAATCATCGGCAGTTCCAGCATCACCCCCAGATTCATCGCCTCGCTCTTCAGGGCAATGCCGGGGCCGCTGGTTCCGGTCACAGCCAGCGCACCGCCAAAGGCCGCACCCAGCACCGATCCCATCGCAGCGATCTCATCCTCGGCCTGGAAGGTGCGCACATCGAAGTTGCGCAGAGGGGCCAGGGCGTGGAGAATGTCGCTGGCCGGGGTGATGGGGTATGTGCCGTAAAAGAGGGGTTTGCCCATCTTCTGGGCGGCTGTGACCAGACCCATCGCCATCGCTTCGTTGCCGGTCACTTTGCGGTAGGTGCCCGGCGGCAGGCTGGCCGGGCGCACGATATAGCGCTGCTGGAAAGTTTCGGTCGTCTCGCCCAAAAAGTAGCCGGTCTGGAGAGCTTTATAGTTGGCTTCGGCAATCTCCGGTGCTTTGGCAAACTTTTTGAAGAGCCAATCCCGGGTCGTTTCCAGGGGGCGCTCGAACATCCAAAAGACAATACCCAGGGCAAAGAAGTTTTGGCAGCGGTCCTTCTCTTTGTTGCTCAGACTCGCGAAGGATTCCAACGCGGTCCGGTTCAGGCTGGTCATCGCCACCCGAAAGATCTGAAAACCTTTCAGCGAATCGTCTTCCAGCGGGTTGCTTTTGTAGCCAGCCTTGGCCAGATTCTGCTTTGTAAAGGCGTCGGTGTTGAGAATAATTATGCCGCCCCGCTCCAATTCGGGCAGGCTGGCTTTGAGCGCAGCCGGGTTCATCGCCACCAACACTTGGGGCGCGTCGCCGGGGGTCAGCACATCCCGACTGGAAAAGTGGACCTGAAAACCCGAGACACCGGCCAGGGTGCCGGCAGGGGCGCGAATCTCGGCGGGGAAGTCGGGCATTGTGCTGATGTCGTTGCCGAAGACCGCGGAGGTCGTCGTAAACTGGGTGCCGGTCAACTGCATACCGTCGCCAGAATCCCCGGCAAAACGGATGGCGACCGATTCTAACTCTTCGACCACAGGTGTGGATTTGCTCATTCAAGTTCTCCTCGTGAAACACAAAACGTGAGGCGCGAAACGTGAGATCACCGAACCTTTTCACGCAGCACGTTTCACGTCTCTACGACTATACGCTGCGCTGTCCGTCAATCTCCACAATCTGCTATCCTATCCTCCCTCGGCCCGGCGCGGGAAGCGTTCCGGGTCCGACGAGCGGTTCAGCACCTCTACCGGATAGCGCCCAGCCAGCCAGTCGATGACGGCCATGTGGGTCATACTGCCCACAATCTGCCCGCTGGCATCCACCACCGGCAGATTGCGGATGTGGTGTTGATCCATCAACCCCAGGGCCGACGCCGCCGATGCCTCCGGGCCGACCGAAATTGGGTCGGCGGTCATCACCGCGTCGATGGGGCCGTCCAACATATCCGGTACATCCACCACTTTGCGCAGCACATCCCGCTCGGTGAAGATACCGGTCAGACTCCGCTCTGCCGTGACCAGACAGACCGTATTGCCCTCAGTCCGCATCCGGCCCAACGCGTCGCGCACGCTCGTCCCCGCGGGCACGGCGGTAAAGCCGGAGAGACGCAGATGGGAGACCCGCTCGCTGCGCAGTTCAGATTCCAAACTCATAGAGACTCCTTCATTCAACATCAACGAACAATCACAAATTGTAACTATTTTCTTGCCAATCGCTTTGCAGCGGCCAAGACTTCGGCGATTTCGCTCATTCGTCAATAAGCTTACTTTTTTGCAAAAACAGACAAAACGACAGGAGTGTTATCGTCCAAGCGTGGGGTTTAGTATAGCTATTTTACGTCAATCAATGACTTTTGGACAATTTGAAAATCTCACGCGGGCGTGAGCTATCCTATCATCCCCTCATCCTCTTTCCATCCACCACTTCACTCCATCCGCAGCGCGTCCGCGGGCTGGGTGCGCCCCATCCGCCAGGCCGGGTAGAGACCGGCCAGCAGCGCCGCCACCAGCGCAATGACAAAGGCATTGACAAAATCACCGGCCTGCAACTGCATCGAAAGCGTCCAGCCAAAAGAGCGCAGATTGATAATGTAAATCAGCACCAGCGAGAGCAGAAAGCCCGTGGGCAGAGCCACCAGCCCGGCCACCGCCCCCAGCAGACCCGTCTCCAGCAGCGTCAGCCGCCAGAGTTGACGCCGGGTCATCCCCGTGGCGCGCAGAACGCCGATCTCCCGGCTGCGCTCCAATTGCAGACTCATCAGCGTCGAGAGGATGCCGATAAAGGCCACAATTGTTGCCAACAGACGCAGGGCGAAGGTGATGGCAAAGGTGCGGTCGAAGACATCCAGCGCGCTCTGGCGCGTGCCCCGGTTGCTGCGGATGACCAGTTGGGCCCGACCGGCAAAGGCAGCCCGCAACTCGGCTACTGCGGCGTCCACATCCGCGCCCGGCGACACAAAGAGGGCCACCGCCGAGACAGCCGTGTCCTGCCAGTTGGCCCGATAGACCGGGTCCGCCATCAGCAGACTAGGCGACACATCAAAATCGTAGGCCACGCCCACGACGGGGAAAGCGACCGGGCCAGCGTCGGTGAAAAGCGTCACTTCGTCGCCCACGCCCAGCCCGTAACGGTTCGCCATCGGTTCGTTGATCACCACCCCGCCCGCTTCCACCGCCCGCCAGGTGACCGCCGGATCGCCCACAGCCGTCTTATAGCGCCGGTCCGCACCGGCCAGGTCTTTGAGTACCCCGGCCACCCCCACATCCAATTGGGTGCCGTCGGACAGCCGGGCCGCCACCGCCACCTCCCGGCTGGTAGAAGCGTCGATTACGCCAGGGAAGGCCATCAGTTCTGCGGCCAAACGCGCATCCAGTGCCGCGGTCGTGCGGTTGGCCCCCAGCGTCGGCGCAGAGACAAAAATGTCCGCTTGCAGCACATCGTCCAGCCACTGTTCCACCGTCAGCCGAAAGCTGCCGATCATCACACTGACGCCGATGATGACGCTGACCGAAACCATCAGCGCGGCGATGGCGACCGACGTGCGGCTGAGGGAGCGCACAATATCCCTCGGGGCCATCCGGGTCACAATCCCCAGCCGCTGCCCCATCAGCCGCTGCAGGCCGCTCATCAGCAGCAGGGTGGCCCCCGGCGTGAGCAGGGCAATGCCGATAATCAGCCCAAAGAGACCGGCGAAAGCCAGCACCAGACTGCTGTCCGGGATGAGCAGCAGCCCGCCCACAACCACCAGCAGCCCGCCCGCCAGACTGATCCAGGGCAGCAGGGCCAGCACCCGCTGCTCCACATCCGAGCGTTTGAGCGCGCCGGCCGGGGGCACCCCCGCGGCTTCCCAGGCGGGGATAGCCGCGGCCACCAGCGCCGCGGCCATCCCGCTCAGCCCACCCTTGACCAGCGTCCAGAGCGGAATCGAAATGTCGCGCACGGCCACCACAAAGAAGAGATCGTTGACCGTCTGGGTCACAGCCTGCACCGCGCCCCGTCCCAGCACAACGCCCAATCCCAGCCCCAGCCCCGTGCCCAGCAGCCCCAGCAGCCCGGCCTCCAGCAGAATCATCCCAAAGATCTCCCGCTGGGTCATCCCCAATGCGCGCAGACTGCCGATGACCGGCCTGCGCTGGACAACGCTGAAAGTGACTGTATTGTAGATGAGAAACATCCCCACCAGCAGGGCCAGCAGGCTGAGCGCGGTCAGGTTCAGGCGAAAGGCGGCGGTCATCTCGGCCACGCTCCCGCCCCGGGCCGCCGACGAAACCACACGCACGCCCGGCGGCAGGAGGTCGCGGATGGCGGCCAACGCGCTCTCCCCCGCCGCGCCGTCGGGAACGATCAGATCGACCCGATCCAGCCGACCCACTTTGCCCAGCACCTCCTGGGCTGTGGCGATATCGGCGATCAGCAGCCCGTCCAGGGCCCGGCGGCTCAGGTCGTCGGACGGTTGCAGCAGACCGGCCAGCGTGAGGGTGCGGGTGTTGACGCCTATCTGCACGGAGAGAGAATCACCCGCTTGCAGCCCATAGCGGGCCGCGGTCTCGGCGGAGAGGAGGACGGTATCCGGCTGGACGAGGAGGGCGCTGAGAAAGCCGCTACCCGTGTCGATGCGGGTCTCACCACCCAGATAGCTGCGGAAGGGGGGTTCGGCGAAGGGGTCTATGCCCAGCAGACGCATAGGCTGGGCGTCCAGCGCGGGCGCGGCCACGTAGTCCTCCACCACCGGCGCGCTGAGCCGGTAGCCCAGTTCCCGGCGCAAATTCACGTAGACCTGCTCATCCAGCCCGCTCGGCCCGCCCACAATCTGGTGGGTGGCCTTGCCGGTGATGGTCTCCGTGCCCAGGGCAAAGGCCCGGCCCGCGGAGGAGTTGGCCAGATCGATGGCGACAATCATCGCCACGCCAATCGCCACGCCGATAATGAGAAAGGCAGATTGGAGGGGGCGGCGCCAGGCGTGTCGCCAGGCCAAGCGAAAGAGGGGACGCGGAGAAAAGAAGGAGAGGAGACGCGTCACAAGTTCCTCCGCCGCAGGCTCCTCACAGCGGCAGTCAGGGCCACTATCCCGCTCCCAGCCAGAAGCAGAGCGCCGATCAGATTGAGTTGAATCGTTGCCAAAAGTGTCAGCCCAGCCAGCAGCCAGCCACCCCCGGCCACCCCGGCCAGCCGCAGGAGATGACGGCGCACCAGTTCTTCCTCGCGCAAGCGTTCGGGCGTTGCCTGCAAATGGGTCAGAAAGTGGGTCAAGTCCCAACCGGCCAGCCCAGCAACGACAGCGGTCAGCAGCCAGCCCCAGGCCAATTCCTGCAACCCGCCCCACACCGCGGCTATGACAAAAAAGAAGAGTCCCCAATCGGCCACCCGGCTGTTGCCGTGGCGCAGCACACTCAGCCAGAGCAGCCCGATGCCCAGCATCACCAGGGCCGCGTACCAACTGCTGGCGATGAAAGCTGCGGCCAGACAGAGCGTGGCCACGGCGATGGAGAGACCCACCAGTATTCGCAGAGTGGCGGTCATAGGCTTTGGCTCCGCAGGCGGGTGCGGCCCAGGGCCCGGTGGGCCACCTGATGGAAGGGCGTCTCCACATCCCACTCGAAAATGTCGATACCTGCCCGGCCCAGGGAACGCAACAGATGTCCCCGTTCCAGTTGGGCCAGCCGGGCCGCCAGTTGGCTGTGGCGGCTGGCGGCCAGGGTCTTCATCTCAAAAGTGATGGCGTCCGGCGTCACCAGCAACAGTTCATAGCCCCGTGCCCGCAGACTCACAATATCGTCCAGATCCTCGGGTTGCAGGGGGCTGATGAGGACGAGTTGGGAGCGCACGGGAAAGAGGCGGGTGGGCAAATGGCTCAGTTTGTCGAAGACCTGACTGCGCTCCATTTTGGCCCGGGCCAGGGCACGCAGAATGCGCTCCCGTTGGACTTTGCCAGAGCCGGGGAAGGTCCAGTCGATGGCCCCGCCGTAGAGAAAGAGGCCGACCCGGTTGCCGTAGGAGAGGAAGGCGTCGGCCAGGGTGACAGTGGCGTCGATGGTCTGTTCCAGCAGCGAACCGCTGCCCGCCAGCAGATTCGTGCTCTCGCGCACGTCCAGAATCAGCCCCACATCCACCGCCCGTTCCTGCTCGAAATCGTTGACAAAGAGGGTCTGCTCGTAGCGCGCCCCGGCCCGGTGATTGATCCAGCGCAGGGGGTCGCCGGGCTGGTATTCGCGCACGCCGAAGAATTCCACGCCCGATCCGCCCCGCCGCGCCGGAATCTGGCCGGGGTAGACCCGCACCCGGCGCGGGCGAATGGCGATGGCGGGCACTTTGTGGACGACGGGCAGGATAAAGAGGAGGCTGGGCAGTTTCAGTTGGTGGCTGTGGCGGAAGAGGCCGAGCGAGTCGCTGGCGGTAATCTGCGGCCCCGGCAGGGTGTGCAGCCCCCGCTGGCCCACAATCGTATAGACAATCTCGGCGCTCTCCCCGCTCGCCAACGAAAGCAGCAGCCGGGGATCGCCCTCCACCACCGCCAGCCCGTCGGGCAGCAGGTCCTCCACCAGCAGGTCGGCCAAGTCCCCGCCGGTGTTGGTGAAGGAGAGCGTCACCTGCACCGGCTCGCCCTGAAAGAGGCGGTTGGGCGAGAGCGTGCGCCGGGCGTTCAACTGCACCGGCGGCGCTTTCTCCCAGATGCCCAGGGCCACGTAGAGCAGAAAGGGCACGGCCAGCACCAGCAGGCGCGGGTTCAGGCTGGCCAGGCCGACCAGAATGGGCAGGTAGATGAGGAGGCTGAGAAGGAAAGAATGATTCACGAAAGTTGCTGACCGTTGGCGAAACTTGGAACCGAAAGGTTTGATGATGAGATGATGGGATGATGCGGGTAAGTCATCATCCCATCATCCCATTATCCCGTCATCTTCCCCCCACCACCGGCACCCGCACGCTCCCCACAATCCCCGTCAGAATCTCCTCCGCCGTGCCTGCCCGCATCCAGAGTTCCGGGTTGAGGATCAATCGATGGACCAGCGCGGGGGCCACGTAGGCTTTGATGTCGTCGGGGAGGACGTAGTCCCGGCCTTCCAGGGCGGCCTGGGCCCGGGCCAGTTTGAGCAGGGCCAACGAACCCCGGGGGCTGGCCCCGACTGTTACCCGGCTGTGCTGGCGGGTGGCGTGGACCAGTTCGACGATATAGCGTTCCAGGTCCGGGTCTACGTGTACATCCTCGATGGCGGCGCGCATTTCCAGCAGGGTGGCGGCGTCGATGATCGGACTGAGCGCAAAGTCGTCGCTACGCCGTTTGCGCCGCCGGGCCAGAATCTCCCGCTCCTCATCCAGGGAGGGGTAGCCGATGGAGAGCTTGACCAGAAAGCGGTCTAGCTGGGCTTCGGGCAGGGGGAAGGTACCCTCGTATTCAATCGGGTTTTGGGTGGCGATGACGACGAAGGGCAAGGGCAGGGGCATCGTCTCGCCTTCCAGCGTCACCTGATGCTCCTGCATAGCTTCCAGCAGCGCGGATTGGGTCTTGGGCGAGGCCCGGTTGATCTCGTCGGCCAGGATAATATTGGCGAAGATCGGCCCTTTGCGCAGCTCGAAATCGCCCCGGTTGCGGTTGTAGATGTAGCTGCCGGTAATGTCGCCGGGCAGCAGGTCCGGGGTGAATTGGATGCGCCGGAAGTCCAGCCCCAGGGCGATGGCGAAGCTGTTGGCGGTCAGGGTCTTGGCCAGGCCGGGGTAATCTTCCAACAGAATGTGGCCGCCAGCCAGAATCGTCGCCATTATCTGGCGCAGTACAGGCCCTTTGCCCACAACCGCCTGCTCCACTTCGGTCACGACGGCACTGCTCAATTCGGCAACTTTACTCAATAGCATCGGGGGAGGTCTCCTGATGAGTTAGTATATCCTGACGGAAATAGCCCGGCAGTTTCTGGCGTAGTGCGTGGTGCGTGAACTGATAGTGACACCAGTTCACGCACTACGCACTACTCCGTACCGGCGAGGAACTAACGCAGATGCGTTAGTCGGTCGGCCAATCAACTGAAACGTGAAACGTGAGGTGTCGTCACCTGATCTCACGTTTCACGTCTTCACGTTTCCGCACGTAAATCGTGGCTCCGCCACCTTTCCATCCGGTGCGTCGCACTGTCCACGAAATGACTCTAGTCTGCAACCTCATCTGGACAGTGCGACGCACCAAAACGGGAAGTTATTCTTTGACAAGCCCTTAGTCTTCCACGACCCGCCCCGCTTCCCGTTCCAGAAAAGCCACAACGACTTCCGGGTCCAGGTCCAGGGGGTGGGATGGTACGGGATTGGATGAATGGGTGGGTCTGATCTGCAAGCGCTGACGCAGGCTGATGCCCTGGGCGGGCGGCAGTTTGGCGTTGAAATAGTTGGCGATGTCGGGTGTCAGCCGCTCTTCAAAATCGACCCGGCGCTTTTCCCGACGCTGGCGTTCCTCCGGGTTGATCGTCTCTTGGGCCAGTTTGCGCAGGGATTGGGCCAGATTCCAGCGGGCAAAGCGCTGGCTCTCGGCCCGCTCCAGCAGCCCCATCCAGCGCCGCACCTGCCCCTGGGACGGGTAACGCTTTTCCGGCACAGTGGCGGGTATGCGCTCCCCGCCGCCCAGACTGCGCAGGATCAGCACCAGCGCCACAAAGAGCAGCACGCCCCAAAAGATGCTCTGGTGCAGACTACTCACCACCAGCCCGGCAAACCAGACGGCGTAGAGCAGGGGTTGAATAATCATCTCCTGCAAAAAGTTGTCCAGCGACACGACGAGAACCGCAGTGATGAGCAGGACGACGGCCAGGGGCAGATAGCGTCGCATCAGGATCGGCCTCCGTAGGTCTGCATAATCGCCTGCAAACAGTCGCTGGCTTCCTGGGCCGTCTTGCCTGTACTGCTTTGCGCACCATAGCGCACCCCTTCAAAGAGGCGGGTCAGCCGGTGGATGTGTTCGTCGCCCAGACCCGCCGCGGCCAAATGGCCCTCAAACTCTCTGGGCGTCATCGCCTGGCGTCGCTCCACCCGATGGCTCTCCTTCAACACCGCGCTCATCTGCACGTAGCAGCGCAGCACCACATCCCGCAGATCGCCCCCCGCTTCCAACTCGGCCAGAGCGCTGGCTGCCTCCTCCACCAGCAGGGATTGGGGGTCCGGTTTGGGGCGCAGCCGTTGCCAAAGATACCAGAGGAGGAAGAAGAAGGCCAGGGCGACGACGACATTCACGGCCCAGGTCAGCCAGACAGGCGGATCGGTGACAAAAGGCGGCGGTTCGGGAATCGTCTGGGCTGCGACGGCCGGCAGGGCTTCGATGCCCTCAATTGCGGGTACTTCCAGAGGCTGCTCCTGCAAGCGATCCCGGTAGCGCTCGGCGATGAAGAGAATCAGCAGCACGAAAATCAGGGTCATAAAGAGCCGTTTGCGCGCCTGGGGCGACACAATCGCATAGGCCAGGGTGAAGGCAAGCATCAGCCAGAAGGCGACGCGCATCCAGGGCTGGAAATCCATTCTGCCCGATATTGCCGGGCTGGGGGGAACGGTGGGCAGCCGTCCGTCGCCCAGCAGCAGCGCCAGCAGATTGATGTCCTGGCCCGGCTCAAAGCGCAGCCCGCCCATCCCCGCGGCCAGGAGCAGGAGCGCGGCCAGGGCGACGGTGAGTTGGAGGAGGGTGGTGGTGCGCTGGGACATAGGGCGAGTTGCGAATTGCGAATTGCGAGTTGCGAAAATAAGTGGCGATTCAGGTGTAATTGTAAGTGATCGGATACAGAATGACCAGCGCCGGTTGAGTAGGAGCCGCTTCAGAAGGCGGGTGCAGTTTCCCACCGTATCGAAACCAAAGCGGGTAAACACGAAAAGGAATGACCAGCGTCGGTTGAGCGGTGTCCTGAGCCTGTCGAAGGGTAGGCGGGGGCTGTTTCCCGCCGTATCGCTTGTACTGAGCCTGTCGAAGTGAAACCAAAGCGGGTA
>JAHDWH010000321.1 GCA_023384455.1 Caldilineaceae bacterium
GGCGTGAAACGTGAGAGCATTCGGACCTTCTCACGTTTCATTCCTCACCTTTCCTTCCCGTTTTGGTGCGTCGCACTGTCCAGATGAGGTTGCGGACTAGAGTCATTTCGTGGACAGTGCGACGCACCGGATGGAACTTATTTCTTGACGAGTCCTTAGGGGAAGAGGTTCTTCAGACGAAATTGAACGCGCCCTATGAAAGGTGAGGCGTGAAACGTGAGAGCATTCGGACCTTCTCACGTTTCATTCCTCACCTTTCCTCAACGAAAACAGAAAGACTATACATCCAATGCCCCAACCCAACATTCTTCTCTTCCTCACCGACGATCACGGCCAGTGGGCCGCGGGCTGCTATGGCAACCCGGCCCTGCCCACGCCCAATCTGGACCGGCTGGCCGCCGAAGGGGTGCGCTTTGCCAACGCCTTCACCCCCAGCCCGGTCTGTTCACCGGCCCGGGCCTGTCTGCTCACCGGGCGCACGCCCTCCCAGGTGGGCATCCACGACTGGCTGCAAGAGGCCGAGCCGGTCATCGGTGATTTCGACTGGCTGGCCGGGGAAGTGACTTTGCCCCAACTGCTCTCCGCCGCCGGCTACCACTGCGGACTGTCGGGCAAGTGGCATCTGGGCCGCTCCCACGCCACGCCGCCGGGCTTCGACTGGGCCTTTGGCCTGCCCCGCTGGCAGGGCGCACACAACGGGCGCTACACCTATCATCTGAACGGCGAAGCGCTGGAGTTGGAGGGCAACAAAAGCCGCTTCATCACCGACCACGCGCTGGAATTTCTGGACAGCGCGCCCGCGGACAAACCCTTCTTCCTCAATGTGGGCTACATCGCCACCCACTCCCCCTACGACGCAGCCAGCCACGACCCGGCCCTGACCGCGCGTTTTGCCCACAACGACTTTGCCGAGATTCCGCCCTATCACCCCCACCCGTGGAACCGCAATGAAGGGCTGGCCGGCGGCTTCAAACCCACCGCCGAGCAGATTCGCACCCGCTACATCGGCTACTACGCGGCGGTGGCGGAGATCGACCGGGAAATAGGCCGCCTGCTGGCAAAGCTGGAAGAGAGCGGCCAGTTGGAGAATACTATTGTCATCTATACATCGGATCACGGCTGTTCGTTGGGGCATCACGGCTATTGGGGCAAAGGCAACAGCACCCGTCCCCTGAATATGTACGAGACTTCCCTGCGTGTGCCATTGCTGGCCCGGGGGCCGGGAATTGCACCGGGGAATCTGGCGCAACAGTGTGTGGACCACTACGACAGCTTCCAGGCCATCTGCGCCTGGGCCGGCGCAGAACTAGCGGATCGAGCCTATCCGGGCCGCAGCTATGCCCCGCTGGCCGCGGGGGGAAGCGCGGACTGGGACGATACCCGCTACGGCGAATATGGCGACCTGCGTATGGTGCGCACACCCACCTATAAGTACGTAGCGCGCCATCCCCACGGCCCGCACGACCTTTTCAGCCTGGCCGAGGACGTGGGCGAAACCCTCAACCGGGCGGGCTGGGATGAGTATCGTTCGGTGCAGACAGAATTGAATCGGCGTCTGGAGGGATGGTACAGCCGTTATGAGGAGAGCGCCAACAGCGGGCTGACAGTGAAGTTCCAGCGGGTTCACAACCGCAACGAAGCCTGGAGGGACGGGCGGCGGGAGCGGGCAGGGTTGCAGGTGTATGACGTGTGGTGACAGTGTCCGGGGCTTTTGAGTAACTGCCCTGCCCTGAAAATAGCCATTCGTACGTCGGACTGACAGTCCGACCTACCCTGAAAATAGCCATTCGTACGTCGGACTGTCAGTCCGACCAGCGACGTTGCAGGCCCGTCGGACTAACAGTCCGACGTACAAAAGAAACAGGGGGGTCAGCCTTGCGAGGAGTAGGCTGCCCCCCTGCCGCGGAGGAAAACAGGAGAGAAAGGAGGGAATTAGAGAAGGGCACCGCTGAGGAAGTCGATGCGACCTCGGAAAGGTATGGTTTGGTGTAAAGCAATACCCGGCATTTCGACACTGCTTGTCACTTGGATGTTGTGGCGGCGCAGGATGGACTGCACATCCAGCAGAGAGATTCCTTTCACCACCATCAGAATACGTCGCACGCCGTGGGCGTGACCAAAAGCGCCATAGGTGATCAACTCGCCGCCCAGAATGGAGATGTTTTCGATCAGTTCGAAGGGCAATCCTTTATCTTCCGGCAGTTCCAATGTCAAGCGTACACTGCTCTCCTGACCGTCCAGCATTTCCACAAAGACCCGGAAAATGTCGGTCTCAGTGATCATTCCCACCACCCGATCCTGGGCATCCACCACTGGTAGGCCGCCGATTTTGTTGGCGATCATCAGGCTGGCGGCGTGCTCGACGGGCGTGTTGGGTGTGGTGATGATAATGGCTCGCGTCATCACCTGTTGTACAGTCAGGCGGGAGAGCAGATAGTTGTGTTCCCAGACGGACATAGAACTGGCCGGGGAAGGGGCCGCGTGGAGCAGATCCCGTTCCGAAACAATCCCGGCCAGCCGTCCATTCTTGTCCACAACAGGCAAGCGGCGGAAGTTATGCGTCTGCATTGTCTGTAGAGCCGCCTGGAAGGGTGTGTCTGACGTAATTGTTACCGCCGGCGAACTCATACAATCCCGGACGAACATACCGGCCTCTCCTTTGCCCATTGGGTTTTTATCAGGCAGATTTCTATGGCAGTGGGAGCGCCACAGCCTGGCTTGGATCAGCCTTCTGCTTTTCGGATTGGGGGTCCTGCGCCCGAATCAGTAAAACCGGGCATTCGGCCAGCCGCACAACTTTCTCGGCTACGCTTCCAAAAACCCATCGGCTCAGACCAGAACGACCGTGGGTACTCATTACAATCAGGTCGATGTCATTATCAGCCACCACATCAGAAATTGCACTGGCCGCGTGACCAGTAGTTACGACAATCTGTGCAGGAATCTGCTCACTGGTTAACCTCTCGGCTATTTGCAGCAGATATTCCCTGGCCGCGATTTCCTGCTCTTCTGTGGATATCATCGCCGGCAGGGAGTGCATTCCCGCATACTCTTCGCCCCAATATTCAGGAAATTCCACCGACTGCAAGAGCCAGATTTCGCTTCGGTTGCTCTTGGCCAACTCGGCAGCCTCGGTCAGTGCTCGCTCGGCCAGTTGAGAACCATCCAGGGGCACCAGAATCCGGCGGATGCTGCCGACGGGCATCTGGTTCTCTTGGGGTCGGACCAGAAAGACGGGCTGGCGTGCCGAGCGCACTACCCGGTCGGCCACACTGCCCAATACCCACTTTTCGATCCCGGAACGGCCGTGGGTCGTCATTGCGATCAGGTCCGCATCCTGGACATCTGCCACATCACAGATAGTGGAGGCCACGTCCCCCTCTGTCATCAGAGGGGTTACTGTGTAGCCTTCCGCCTGCATCTCTTCCGTAATCCGCAGCAGATAGCTCTCGGCCTGCTGCCGCCAATGACTAATGTCTATCGTGTGCATGGCGTCTGGCACCAATGCCGTGTAATACTGGCTGGGCTGCGAGACGTGAACCAGCAGTATCTCGGAGTTGCCAGGTTTTGCTATTTCCCGCAGAAAGGCCAGCACGCGTTCGGCAAAAGGCGAGCCATCCAGGGGAACGAGAACTTTGCGTTTCATAGGGTGCCTCCTTTGATCAACAGGAGAGAAGTATAACGGGAACGATTTTGGGCCGATGCTGTCTCCATTTTGTAACAGGAAGTAAAAACATTGACGTTCCCTTTGACCGGTTCTCCTACTGGTCATCTGACCGGTTTTGTTCCTTGCCCAGACTTGGCAAGCCCATCTGCAAGCCTGTACAATGAATCTGTGCCCAATTGTTTTTCAATGGATTTTGGTTCGGCAGAAAAGGAGTTCGGTTTGCGCATCGAGCGGAGTGATACTGTTCTGGCTTTACTGGAGTCAGCACCCATCGCGGTTGTCGTCGTGGATATGCACGGTGCAATCACCCTTATTAATGCCAAAACTGAGGAGCTATTTGGTTATACGCGCAACGAGCTGATTGGAGAGCCTCTGGAACGGTTGTTGCCCCAGCGTTTCTCTGACGTGCATCATTTCCATCGGGATCACTATTTCATAAAACCCCATCCCCGGGCTATGGGCATCGGGATGGATTTGTCCGCCCTGCGTCAGGACGGCACTGAGTTTCCGGTAGAGGTGGGGCTGAGTTATGTAGAGGTGGACGGGCAGCGGCTGGCGATGAGCTTCATCACCGATATTACCGTCCGGGTAGAGGCGGCCGAATCTTTGCGCAGCCATGCCCAGGAACTGGAAAGCCGGGTGGCCTCCCGCACCCAGGAGATCGAACGGCGCAGACGAGTGGCCGAAGGTCTGCACGACGTATTGACCGTTCTTAACACCGCCCGCCCGTTGGAGGAGATTCTGGACCTGATTGTGGAACAGGCCAGCCAATTGCTGGCGACGGATGCCATCGCCATCTTTCGCCAGGACGAGGATGACCCAATTCCCCGTATCCAGGCCGCACGCTACCTGGACACCGGGGGGATTGCTACGATTCTGCCTGGGCGAGAGGAGTTGCAAGCTTTTGGCTCTTTGGTGGAGGATGCAGGGATCGACCGAACGGACGATGACGCCGGGATGACCCAGGCCGGGCGTTATCGCTCGGTGCTGGCTGTGCCCCTGAATGTAAAGGGGGAGATCTACGGCAGCATCTGTCTCTATTACCGGGCGGCCCGCACCTTCACACGGGAGGAAAAGGAGCTCGCCATCGCCTTTGCCGATCAGGCCGCTCTGGCCATTGAGAATGCCCGCCTGCGCGAACAGGTGAGCCGCAGCGCGGTGGCCGCCGAGCGCACCCGCCTGGCCCGAGACCTGCACGATGCGGTGACCCAGACGCTTTTTTCCACCAGTCTGATTGCAGAAGTGTTGCCGAAAATTTGGGAGCGCAACCCGCAAGAGGGCATAAAGCGGGCTGGGGAGCTGCGGGAATTGACCCGGGGTGCGCTGGCCGAAATGCGCGCGTTGCTCCTGGAGCTACGCCCAACCGCGCTGATAGAAGCAGTGTTGGGCGATCTCTTGCACCAACTGGCCGACGCTGTAACCGGGCGGGCACGGATTCCTGTTTCAGTGACACTGGAAGGGGAAGGCAAACTGCCCTCCGACGCGCAGATTGCATTTTATCGCATCGCACAGGAGTCGCTGAATAACATTGCCAAGCATTCAGGGGCCAGCCAGGCCCTGGTTAAACTGTATCAGGATACCGAGCGTGTGGTGTTGGAAGTAGAGGACAACGGGCGCGGCTTTGACCCCGCCAACATCCCATCCACCCATCTGGGGTTGACTATCATGCAGGAGCGGGCAGCCACTATCGGCGCACATTTGGAGATTGACACAGTGAAAGGCGAACACACCCGCATCAGGGCCATCTGGAATCGAACGGCTGAACCACAAAGGCACGCAGACCCAAAGAGGACCTAATGTACTTGACAAGGTGACCGGGTGACCGGGTGACAAAATGTCGGTTTATGTACTGATCAAGAAGATCGTGGAATCTGTAG
>JAHDWH010000011.1 GCA_023384455.1 Caldilineaceae bacterium
TCACGTCTTCACGTTTCCCCACGCAGATCGTGGCTTCGCCACCTTATGCAATACGCAATACGCAATCGAAGGAGGACCCAATGACTACCCCCAATATCCTGCTTACCTGGCTACAGGAAGGCCGCCTGCTGATGAGCGACGGCGCGATGGGCACAATGCTGCAAGATGCCGGGCTGACCGACGGCGGCGCGCCCGAACTCTGGAATGTGAAAAGTCCCGAGGTTGTACGCGCCATTTACCAGGGCTATCTGGACGCGGGATCGAATATCATCTCCACCAATACTTTTGGCGGCACATCGGCCCGGCTGAAGCTGCACAAAATGGAAGATCGGGTGGCCGAACTCAACGAAGCGGGGGTGCGTCTGGCTGCGGAGGTAGCCCATCCGGCGGGCGCGCTGGTGGCTGCCAGTATCGGCCCCACAGGGGAACTGATTGTGCCGCTGGGTCCTCTGACGATTGAGGAAGCCACCGTTATCTTTGCCGAACAGGCCGCGGCATTGGCCGCGGGCGGCGCAGACTGTATTCTCATCGAAACAATGAGCGATATGCGGGAGGTGGAAGCCGCGGTCAAGGGCGCACAACAAGCCACGGATTTGCCCGTCGTCGTCACCCTCACATTCGACACGAACTTCCATACAATGATGGGTGTCAGCCCCAAACAGGCCGTGGAGACACTGAGCGGCTGGGGCGTCTTTCTGATCGGAGCCAACTGTGGCAATGGGCCAAGCGAGATTGAAGCGGTGATGACCGAAATGGCCCAGCACCGCCCGAAAGGGGTCTATCTGATGGCCCAGAGCAATGCAGGGATGCCCCAATACAATGCCGGCCACATCCACTACGACGGCACGCCGGAAGTGATGGCCGACTACGCCACGAAAATGCGCAACCTGGGCGTGAACGTCATTGGCGGCTGCTGCGGCACGACACCGGTCCATCTGCGGGCCATGCGCCAGGCACTGGACGCGGTGGCGGATCAGCCTGTTGTGGGTCCTCCTGTAATCGGGGATCACACTGATATCGAAAATGACGAAGCGCGGGCCGCCGGGGGGGTTTCCCGGCGTGCGGCCCGCCGCCAGCGGGTGGCAGTGCCGTAATGCAGGGCTTCCGCCGTGAATAAACCCTCTGTTTCTGCCCAACTGACTGAGCGCCTTTCCGCCGCTGGCTACAGGCTTACGTCGGCCCGTCTGGCCGTGTTGGCTGTAGTCGAGACCAGCCACGCGCATCTGACCCCTGGCCTTGTCCTGGACGAGGCGAAGAGCCACGCGCCGGGTCTGGGCCGGGCCACAGTCTACCGCACCCTGGAACTGCTTACTGAATTGGGTATACTCCGCCCTATCTATCTGGGCGACGGCGGCGTCTATTTCATCCGCGCCGAGGGCGGCCACCACCATCTGGTCTGTAACGGCTGCGGCCAGGTGGTGGAGTTTGACGAGTGTATGGCCGGCGAGATGGTGCAGGAATTACAGGAGCGCTTCGGTTATCAGATCGATAGCCACCTGCTGGAATTCCACGGACGCTGCACGGTCTGCCAGGAATCCCCTGGGTAATCCCCGTTACTGCCACCCCCGACTTCTGCCGGTAGAGTTGTTGGCAAGGGACGGTCACACGCGACCCCCTTCTGACAAACGCCAACCGGGAGTCTTCTTGTGTCCAACCGTACGCCGCCCACCCTCTATCCCGCCGATGAACTGAACGCGCAACTGCTTGCCAACGCCGCGCCGCCCGATTGGATCAATCCCACCGCCGCGACGGGCTACAATCTGG
The DNA here is from genome assembly GCA_023384455.1 of Caldilineaceae bacterium. GTDB lineage: Bacteria > Chloroflexota > Anaerolineae > Caldilineales > Caldilineaceae > JACQGT01. The sequence continues at coordinate 1,765 of JAHDWH010000011.1, forward strand.
TGGTGATTGGGGGTGGTTCGGCCGGGCTGGTGGCGGCGGTGGGCGCGGCGGGAATGGGGGCACGGGTGGCCCTGGTGGAGCGGGAGATTCTGGGCGGCGACTGTCTGAATACGGGCTGTGTACCTTCCAAAACAATCATCCGCTCGGCCAAAGTGATGGGGGAGATTGCCCGGGCCGAGGGCTACGGCATCTATTTGGATTCACCCCCTCGGGTGGATTTTGCGGCTGTCATGCGCCGGATGCGCCGGGTGCGGGCTTATTTGAGCAAGCACGACTCGGCCAAACGCTTTACGGATATGGGCATCGACGTCTTCTTTGGATCGGCCCATTTTACCGATCCCAATTGTCTGGCGGTGGAGCAGCAGAAACTGAGCTTTAGCAAAGCCCTCATCGCCACGGGATCCCGGGCCGCGCGTATCCCCATCCCCGGTCTGGAAGAGACGGGCTTTCTGACAAACGAGACGGTTTTTCAACTGACCGAGCAGCCGCCCCGCCTTGCAATTGTGGGGGCAGGCCCCATCGGCTGCGAGTTGGCCCAAACTTTCCAGCGGCTCGGTTCACAGGTCACACTGCTGGAAATCGCCCCCCAAATCCTCATCCGCGAAGACCCGGATGCGGCCCAGATTGTGGCCGACTCGCTGGTAAGAGATGGGGTGGATCTGCTCCTGGGGGTGAAAATTCAGAAAATGAAAATGGGTAAAGGGGTGAAATGCGTCCTTTATGAACTGGACGGCGAAATCCACGAGTTGGAGGTGGACGAGATTCTGCTGGGCGCGGGGCGCACGCCCAATGTGGATTCGTTGAATCTGGAAGCCGCCGGCGTGGAATATACCCACAAGGGCGTAGTGGTGGATGATACATTGCAGACGACGAACCCAGACATTTACGCGGCGGGGGATGTGGCGCTGAGGTACCAGTTCACCCACACCGCGGATGCCTCGGCCCGCATTGTGCTGCAAAACGCGCTCTTTCCGGGGCCAAAGAAGAAGTTCAGCGATCTGGTCATCCCCTGGGCCACCTACACCGACCCGGAGATCGCCCACGTGGGTCTCTATGCCCACGAAGCCGCGGAGCAGGGGCTGGAGATCGACACCTATACCGTCCCCCTGGATGAGTCGGACCGTTCCCTGGCCGACGGGGAGACCGAAGGCTTTGTGAAGGTGCATACCCAGAAGGGGAGCGACAAAATTGTGGGCGCGACAATTGTGGCCCCCCACGCCGGTGAAATCATCAGCGAACTGACTCTGGCGATGACCCACAATCTGGGGCTGAAGGCGATTGTGGATACGATCCATCCCTACCCGACAGTGGCGGGCAGCATCCGCCGGGTGGGCGATCTCTACAACCGCACCCGGCTGACGCCCACAGTAGAGAAGGTCTTTACGGCCTGGTTTAATTGGCGCAGGGCGTAACTGCTCACCCCCACCCTACCTCCCCCACAGTGGGGGAGGAGTCGATCCAGTTCCCTCCCTAGAATGGGGAGGGGTAGGGTGGGGTGGCTGGACAGTTACAGCAGGGCGTAGACCCAGCGCCCTGCTATTTCGCCTTTTGACATCCTTCCGCGCCTCCGCTACACTTTCCCCGACAGAATCCTCACTTATCCATTGCCGGAAGTTTCCTATGAAAATACGCGACATTCGCGCCGTCGGTCTGCGCGGGGCCACCCCCGAAGGGGGCTGGAGCAACGAAATCGAGACCGACGACTGTGTACACACCCTCATCGCCGTCTACACCGACGACGGGCCAACGGGCTATGGCAGCGTCTTCACCAGCGCTTCGCTGGTGAAGGGTAGCCTGGGCGTGCTGCGCCCCCTCTATATGGGGGAAAATGCCCTGGAGCCGGAACGGGTGAGCGAAAAACTGCACCAGCACACCTTCTGGCAGGGACGGGGCGGCTCCATCACCCACACCATCAGCGGTATCGACATCGCCCTCTGGGACATTCTGGGCAAAGCCACGGGCCAGCCCGTGGGCCGTCTGCTGGGCGGGCGCTACCGGGAGCGGGTCAAGCCCTACGCTTCCCTGCTGATGGACCAGCCGGACATTCTGGCCGAGAATCTGGAACGCTGGAAGGCCCTGGGCTTTCGGGCTTTCAAAATGGGCTGGGGCCCCTTTGGCCGGGTCAGTGATGCCCTGGACGAGACGATTGTCGCCACGGCACGCGCGGTTATCGGCGACGAAAACGCGCTGATGGTAGACGCGGGGGGTAGCGACGCCTATTGGCGGGGCAATTTCAAGTGGGCCGTGCGCACTGCCGATATGCTGACTGATTACGGGGTGGCCTGGTTCGAGGAGGCCCTGCACCCGGACGCGCTGGAGGATTTTGTCCATCTGCGCCGCCAGTCACCCCTGCCCATTGCCGGGGGCGAAGTGCTGACCCGCCGCCAGGCTTTTCAGCCCTGGCTGCAAGCCGGCGCCTTTGACATTGTGCAGCCGGATGTGACCAAAGTGGGCGGCATCAGCGAGGAGCGGCGCATTGGCTGGATGGCCCAGGAGAACGGGGTACGTTTTATCCCCCACGGCTGGAACACCGCGTTGGGGCTGGCCGCGGACCTGCAACTCTCCTCCGCCTTCCCGGACACGGATTTGGTGGAGTTCATCACCGGCTCGCCCTATATCGACGAGCTAACTGTTGGGGGCTGGCAACTGGACGGGGACGGGATGCTGGCGATTCCCACTGGGCCGGGCCTGGGCATTGAATTGGACCTGGACGCAGTGGCGCGTCACAGCGGCGGCCAGCGGCTGTGATGGCTCTGGCGGGTGCAGTTCAAGCTGGGGGACAAGCATCTTCCGGGAAGGGCAGACTCACCCACACCCCTTTCCCCCCAAATAGACAATCTCTCCCCTCTCTGCTACACTACACCCTCTCGACTGTAGCGGTTCAGTCAAAATCCGCGCCCATCCGCCCTTTCCCTTCGACAGGCTCAGGGCACCGCCGCTTCATCCGCGTCCTATTCCCCCGTCCCGGAGGCGACCCGTGCTCAACTCCTTCGACATCTACCGACGGCTCTTTGGCTTTCTGCGCCCCTATCGCAAAGAAGTAGTGATCGCCTACGTCTCCGTCCTCTTTGCCGCCGGCCTCAATCTGATCGTGCCTCAGATTCTCAAGAATGCCATCGATGAAGGATTGTCCAGCGGCCAGGCCACCGCCCTCTTCTGGGCCGGTGGCTGGATTCTGGCAATTGCGATTGTGCGGGGCGCGGCGGCCTTCGGCCAGCGCTACTACGGCGAGTGGATCACCCACCGCATCGCCTATGACCTGCGCAACCGCTTCTACTCGGTTTTGCAGCGCCTGCCCTTCGCCTTCCACGACCAGGCCCAGACCGGCGATCTGATGAGCCGGGCCACGGGGGACATCACCGAATCCGAGCGTTTCATCGGTATCGGCCTGATGGACCTGACCGCCACAATCTTTTTGATGGTGGGTGTAATTGTGGCGATGTTCCTGGAGAGTGTTCAACTCTCCCTCTACGCGTTGGGGCCGATGCTGATTCTGATCTACGCCACTGTGCGCTTTGGCGGGATTGTGCGCCCCCGCTTCAAACTGATCCAGGAGCAGATGGGGCTGCTCTCGTCGGTGATGCAGGAGAGTCTGACCGGCATCGGCGTCGTCAAAGCCTTTGCCCGGGAACCCCACGAGATGGAGAAGTTCGACGCCCAGAACGAGGAGTGGTTCACCCGGCGCTACGGTCTCATCAAAGTCTGGGCCAACAACTGGCCCCTCTTCACCCTCATTCTCTCGGCCAGCATCTTTCTGCTCCTCTGGTTCGGCGGCCCCGTGGCCCTGGCCGGGGAGATTACTGTCGGCTCCCTTTTCGCCCTCATCTCCTATGTGCTGATGCTCAACGGGCCGGTGCAGCGGCTGGGTTTTCTGGTCAATATGGCAGCCACAGCCGGGGCCAGCGCTACCCGTGTCTTCGAGATTATCGATCAGCCGGTGGAGGTGGCCGACAGCCCGGACGCGCCCGAACTGGGCCAGATCGAAGGTCACGTCACCTTTGAGAATGTAGGCTTTGCCTACGAGGGCGGCTCGTCGGTGGTAAGAGGCGTCAACTTCGAGGCCCACCCCGGCCAGGTCATCGCCCTCATCGGGCCGACGGGTTCGGGCAAATCGACGGTGACGAATCTGATCCCTCGCTTCTACGACCCCAGCGAAGGCCGGGTGCTGGTGGACGGCCACGAAATCCGCGGGGTGAAGGTGGAGAGTCTGCGCAAGCACATCGGCATTGTTCTGCAAGACCCCTTCCTCTTTGGGCTGACGATTTCGGAGAATATCGCCTATGGCAAGCCCGACGCCAGCCCGGAGGAGATTGTGGCCGCGGCCACCGCGGCCCGTGCCCACAATTTTATTATGGAAACCCCGGCTGGCTACGAGACGAAAGTGGGGGAGCGGGGCGTCACTCTTAGCGGCGGCCAGAAGCAGCGCATCGCCATCGCCCGGGCCCTGCTCTACAACCCCCGCATCCTCATTCTGGATGACTCCACCAGCAGTGTGGACACGGAGACCGAACATCTGATCCAGCAGGCGCTGGCCGTGCTGATGGAAGGGCGCACCACTTTTGTGATCGCCCAGCGGCTGCTCACCCTGAAAAGCGCGGATATGATTCTGGTGCTGGACCGCGGGCGCATTGTGGAGCGGGGCAGCCACGACGAACTGTTGCAGGGCGACGGTCTCTACCGGCGCATCTACGACCTGCAACTGAAGGATCAGGAAGAGTTCGCGGCGCTGATGGAAGGATAGAACGCAGATGACGCGGAAACAGTGGATGTACGCGGATCCGGCCTACGAATTTTGCGTCTGACAAGAAAACAAAACTCTGCGTCTCTGCGCCTCTGCGAGAGGAATAAATAAACTCTCGCAGAGGCGCAGAGACGCAAAGAAGAAGTAGGGAGGGAAGCAGATATGAGCGAAAACGGCACACGCAACGGAACGGCCACGGCGGAGCGGATTCCCCTGGACGTGGCCCGCAAGTGGCCGGCCCGCCGGGACAGGCTGGGCCGGGAGACGGGGATGGACAATCCCGCCTGGCAGGACCCCAGCCTGCGTCTGGAGGAGCGGGAACGGTTGATGCGCGAGGCGCGCATCGCCGATCTGCTGCCCGATGAGGAAGACGACAACGCGGTCAAGGATTACGACGGCGCGTTGGTGCGCCGTCTGGCCGGATTTATGAAGCCCTACACTTCACGGCTGATCCTCTCTATCGTCTTTATGACCATCTCCTCCATCCTCAGCGTAGCCGGGCCAGCTATCATCGGGCGGGCTATCGACGCCGGTATCCGGGCCAACAATCTGCAACAACTGCGCCTGTGGACAGCCATCTTTGCCATCTCTGCCCTGGGCGAATGGATTACCAACCGCAGCCGGGTCAGTCTGATGGCCTATGTGGGCACCCGGGTCGTCACCGACGTGCGCAGCACCCTCTTTCGCCATCTGCACAGCCTCTCCCTCAACTTCTTCAACAACTACAGCGTGGGGCGGCTGATGTCCCGGCTGATCTCCGACGTGGGGGTGCTTCAGGATTTCGTCACCTGGTCCATCACCGGGCTGGCCCGGGCCTTCTTCCTGCTTATCGGGATTGTGGGGACAATGCTGGTGATGAACTGGCGGCTGGCCCTGGTGGCCTTTACCGTCCTGCCCCTGATGCTGATATTGACCAACTACTGGCGCAAACGGGTGCGGGCCGCCTACCGGGCTACCCGCTCCCGGCTGGCCCTGATCAACGGCTTTCTCAACGAATCCATCACCGGCATTCGGGTCACAAAGAGCTTCACCCGTGAGCGGGCCAACTACCGCCACTTCGACGATCTCAACCACTCCTTTTTCGACGCCAATGTGGAGGCCACCAAACTCTCGGCCATTTTCTTCCCCGGCGTGGACTTTATGGGTTCGTTGGCGACTGCGCTGGTGGTGGGGGTGGGCGGCTGGCTTGTCCTGGGCGACAGCCTGACCGCAGGCACACTCGTCGCTTTCATCCTCTATGTGGAGCGCTTCTTTGAACCCATCCGGGATCTGGCCCAGCGCTACAACACCTTCCAGGCCACAATGACGGCCAGCGAGCGCATCTTCTTTCTGCTCGACACAAAGAGCGATCTGCCCGACGCCCCGGACGCCTATACCCTGCCCGCCATCCGGGGCGCAGTGACTTTCGAGGATGTCTATTTTGGCTACAAAGCCGACGAGCCGGTGCTGCGGGGGGTGAGCATCCACGCAGAGCCGGGCCAACGCATCGCGCTGGTGGGGGAGACAGGCGCGGGCAAAAGTACGATCATCCGCCTGCTCTCCCGCTTCTTCGATGTGACCGGCGGCAGCGTGACCATCGACGGTCACGACATCCGCGGCGTGACCCAATCCAGTCTACGCCACCAGTTGGGCATCGTTCTCCAGGACACTTTCCTCTTCAACGCCAGCATCCGGGAGAATATCCGCTATGGCAAGCCCGAAGCCAGCGACGATGAGATTGTGGCCGCGGCCACCGCGGTGGGTGCGGACGCCTTCATTCGCAACCTGCCCGACGGCTACGACGCAGGAGTGGGGGAAAACGGCGTCAACCTGAGCGTGGGCCAGCGCCAGATCGTCTCCTTTGCCCGGGCCCTCCTGGCCGACCCCCGCATTCTGATTCTGGACGAGGCCACCAGCAGCGTGGACACAAAGACCGAGCAGCAGATTCAGACCGCACTGGACCGGCTGATGGAGGGGCGCACCAGCTTTGTCATCGCCCACCGGCTCAATACGATTGTCAACGCCGACCAGATTGTGGTGCTGGATCAGGGCCAGGTGGTGGAGCAGGGCAGCCATTTGGAACTGCTCAACCAGCGGGGGCGCTACTACAATCTCTACACAATGCAGTGGGCGGCTGAGGCGTAGGTCGGACTGTCAGTCCGACCTACATTTCCAGAGGTTGCACGACCGGAGTGGGCGCTATTACAATCTCTACCCAATGCAGTGGGCGGCGGAGGCGTCGGTCGGACTGACAGTCCGACCTACATTTCCGGAGGTTGCACGACCGGAACGTTTGCAGTAGGCTATAGGGTACGCCCTGCCTTCCCCAAACGGCAGGACAACCGGTGCATATACGCCGTCTTTTTGGCTGGCAACGCACCCGGCGCAGATGAACAGAGCAGCGGCTCTCGTCCTGCGCCCCGTTGCAAACCCGAAGGAGGATAAAATGCCTCGTCACTTCGCTGCATTGGGCAGCAGTATTCTTTTGGCCCTTTTGCTCCTCTGGCCCCTCTATCTGACCGGTCTGGCCCAGGATATAACACCCCTGGCCGCCGAACCTGCGGCCCAATCTTCCCCCGCAAGCAGCCAAAACTTCACCCTTCTCGGCAGCTACTCCGGCACGACAGGCTTTGTGGGCCAGGCCATCAACGCATCCGGCCTCTACGCCTACGCCTCTTTTGACAGCGGCCTGCAAGTGCTGAATATAAGCAACCCGGCCAGCGTCTCCCACCTGGGCGGAAGACAAATGGTCAACGCCAGCGTCAGCGATATTGAGCGGGACGGCGGGTTGCTCTATGTGGCGCTGGACAGGCCCAGCGGTTTTGGCGGCGATTTTGTCGAAATGCTCTCGACAGAGCCGATTACCCAGCCGGAACTGTTGGGAAGTTACCAGCCTGCCAGCCCCAATTCCACTATTTTTGATTTGGACTTTGCCTCCGGCAGCCAACTCTATGTGGGCCAGGGCGAAGGGGTTGTGGTGTTGGACCGTTTTGGTGTGGGGCAGGACGGCAAGATACCGATGATAGGCAATTATTCGACTGACCCCACCCGCCACCTGCTGGCGATGGATGATCTGCTGGTGGCAGATACCAGCAAAGGGGTGGAACTGTTGACCCCCGGTTCGTCTCCTGCGCTGCTGGGCAAACTGGAAACCGTCGGCCCGGCCAATGCCATCGAACTGGTGGGGAACACCCTCTACCGGGGCACCGGCGGCGGGCTGGAGATCATCGATATTACCAAACGGGCCAAACCGGTGCTCCTGCGCACGATTCCCGAACTGCGCAGCATCCGGGAGATGGCGAGTATCGACGGTCTGCTCTACACAACCCAACTGACCAGCGGTGGGGTACGAACCTATTTTGCCAGCGATCCGCTGAATCTGATCGAAGCAGGCCATTATCAGGACGACGATTTCTCGGCGGTGGGTCTGGCCCTGTGGGGGAGTCGGGTCTACGTCACCGGCAACCACGACGGGATGCGCATTCTGCAATACAGCGGCGAGACACCCCCACTACAGGCCCAGGCCACGGGTAACGGCGTGCAGGTGAACGGCAGTCCCTGGGGCGTCGGTCAGACGGGTGCATTCACCCAGCCCTTCACCATCCGTCTGGCCCAAACCGTCGCCAGCCTGGATTTGGCGGGCAAATGCGAGGGGGTGTTGCGCATTCTGATGGCGCTACAACCCATCTCCAGCGAGGAGTTCGATCCCTTTGAGGTCTTTGTGGAGGTACTCGACATCAGCCCGACAATCTGCGAACCGACCCGACCCGTGCCGGTGGCCCGCTCTGCCACGGCCACAGCCAACGAAGCCCGCATCGATCTGCGCCTGGAGAGCGGCGGGCTGAAGGTGACCCAGGGGGATTTCGCTATCTTCCAGAATGTGAAGACGCCGGTCGCCGTCGCCAGCAGCCGGGGACAGGTCAGCTTCACTGTCCGCCACGACGCGACTGGCGGCGCGACAACCGTCCACGCGCTCACCAGCCCGGTAACTGTGACGCCGGAGAATGGCAGCCTCGCGCCTGTCATCCTTTCCGCCGGCCAGACGGTGGAGGTGACGGCCAGCGCGGTGGGGGATGTGAAGCAGGTGGGGGGCGTTTTTCTGCCGACGGTGATGCGGTAAAAAAGATGCTGGGATGATGGGAGCATACCCCATCATCCCAGCATCCCACAATCAATCGCCGTCGGATCGATTAGCTCTCGACCCCGCGTGTGAGAAATTCCTTCATCCCCCGCACAAACTTGCGGCGGGTGAGCAGCACCCGGTGTTTACAGGTGCGGCAAACAATCCCGATGTCTGCCCCCACCCGCACGATCTCCCAGTCATCCCCGCCGCAGGGGTGTTGTTTGCGCATACGCACCACATCCCCCACGTAGAGCTTCTGGCTGATTTCCATCCTGCGCTGCCCTTTCGCTTTGGACTTTGGCTCAACCGGCCACAGCCAACGGCGCTGGCTGATCCGGCTCGTCTTGCGCGCGCCGCCGGGAACGCAGCAGACCGCCCAGGGCCAGGGCAAAGCTGACCAGATAGACCAGCCACCCCACAAAGGGGATGCGCCCGACTACCACAAGCAGCAGCACACCCAGCAGCAGGGCCACCGTTAACGTCGTCTCGCGACCGGCCTGGGCAGTCATGCGCTGGCCCAGCCACAGCCCGGTGATCAGCGGGCTAAAGAGCCAGATTAGCGCCCAACTCCCTATCAGGAAAAAGCCCATCACCAGCCCAGGCAGAGTGCCCCAGAATATCCAAACCAGCACGACCAGCAGAATGGAAAGAATGGGCACAAAGACAAAGAGCGCGGCGGCCAACAGCCCATACAGACCCGCTTCCAGGGGTTTGTCTTGGATAGCAGAGGCGGGTTTTGTCAGCAGATCGGGCACAAAACGGAGCAGTAACCAGCCCAGCAGGGCAAAGCCGACCAGAATCAGCCCGGTCCGCACTACCCAGCCAACTACCGAGGCGATCACACTAGCACCCCGAGCGCTTTCTGCCGGGGGCGCCTCGTACTGCACACTCCCCGCCGCGCCCCCAGGAATCGCGCTCTCGTCTGGGCTGGAATAGCGCAGAATACCGGCCACCCGGCTGCCCTCCTCCACCCGCAGGGTCGCCACCCGCAAATCCGCGTCCCCATCCACCTGTGCGGCCAGCTCCAGGCTGCCCATCCCGGCCCACAAATCGCCCCCAATGCGCCCATCAATGCGCCCGCCGCCGCCAAAAACTACCACATCGCCAGCCACCTGAGCACTATCGGCAATACGGATGCCCTGGGGAATGGAGCGGGTGCCAAACTGCATAGGGAAATTCATCCCCGGCCCCCCGCCCCCGGCAATAAAGAGATCGTCGCCAACTGTCCCGGAGATTTCGATGCCGCCACCGGCCACCCGCACATCGTCCAAGACCTGGCCGCGCAGCACAACACCCCCGCCAGCCGCCACCAGATCGCCCTCTACAATGCCGTTGATTTCGATATAGCCCCCGGCCGCGTAGAGATCGCCTTTGACAGTGCCGTCGATATAAATTTCGCCGCTGCCCACGTAGAGGTCATCATTCACCACCTCGCCCGCGGCCAGACGGTACACATTATCATCCCCGGCAAACTCCGCGGCCAGGGCCGTGCCTGTAACAGCCAACGAAAGCAGGATCACCAGAAAAAGAATCGACCATTTGCGTTCCCTATGCCAGAATCTCATTTTTCACTCCCCATTCTCTTTGTAAAGCCGACAGCTACTGTCGCGCCCCTACTTATCTTTTCACGCGTGACAGAACAGTGCAATATACGCACGCTGACCTGTCGAGGAACTATTGCCCCTGGCAACAGTACGCCCCTGGGCCGGAAAAGTTGCGTACCGGGTTGCTTCATCCATCCAATCGCACACCGGCGAAGAGGTCCCCCTCTATCCGATCCGTCGGTGCAGGGAAGGCCCGGGTGAAGCTGTCGTGGCTGGCAAGCCGCTTGCGCACAAAGCCGGGCAGAATACGCAAAAAGGCTGGCCCGCCCCCGTATTGACTGGCGTGGGCCCGGCTGGCCTCGTCTTTTTGCCGGGCATAGGCTGCCACGTCAATTCTGGCGTGAACCGGCGTCACCCAGCGGCTGATCTCTACCAGATCGATGTCCTGATTGCGCCCGATTTTGCTGGGGTCTTTGCCCGCCCAGCGCATAGCCTGTACCACCAGTTTCAGCAGCCGTTTGTCAAAGGCCGTATAGTAGAGCTTCTGTGGCCCATAGGGAAGCAGGCCGTTGGGTGAGCGGTCCGCTTGGCCCGCCAGGTGAAAGGCGGCGGTCATTGCTTCGCAACAGCGGATGTGGTCCGGGTGACCGTAGCCGCCGAAGGGGTCGTGGGTGAGAACCACCTGGGGACGCAGACGGCGCACATACCCCACCAGCTCCGCCACCAGCCCATCCACCGGCTGCTGGATCAGCGCCCGCTCGTGGCCGTTGTCAGCCGATCCCCGCATCCCGCTGTCCCGGTAGGGGAGATTCCAGACGCTGGTAATGCCCAGGGCCACCGCAGCCCGGGCCAACTCTTCCCCCCGCTCCTGGGCCAGAGTACGTCCGTCCTGCCGTTTGTGGTTTTCTTCCACCGAACCCGCGTCGCCATCGGTAGCGATAATGACGTGGACATCTGCGCCCTCGGCTGCATAGCGGGCCAGGGTGCCGCCAGGGCCAAAACTCTCGTCGTCCGGGTGGGCAAAGAGGCCCAAAAGTGTACGTCGTTCCATCAGATAGCTCCATCAACTGTAGGGCGGATTGGTAATCCGCCCGAAAAATGAGCGGAGACCCATCCGCTCTGCTCCGTACCAGCGTAAGATCGGCGCTACAAGCGTTAGTTGCGTGCCCAGACCCGTAAAACGTGAAAAGTGAGGTAGCGTCACACACTTTCACGTTTCATGTCTTCACGTCTCCCCACACAATTTGTGGCCCAGCCACCTTACAAATTCTGTTCTTCGTTCATCAGATAGCCCAGGGCAAAAAAGGCCAAGAGATAGCCCAGATAGTTCTCGTTGAGAAAGCGGCTGACGTAGAAAAAGGCTGCCAGCAACACCGCGTAGTGCCAAAGAGCCAAACCGGGACGGTTGTCCTGCTGTTGGCGGCGCACAAACCAGAGCAGCAGGGGCAACGCCACCAATACTTCCAGCAACCAGAAGGGCCACTGGTCGAAGCGATCCGCCACCAGCCCCAACAGCAACACAAAATTGCTGGCACCCCACCCCCAAATCTGGTAACCGGTCTCCCCCTGGCCGCTGCTCCAGCGCCACACATCGTCGTAGAAGGCGTTGGCATCCCACGCCGCATAGGGGCCGACCAGCAGGCCAAAGACAAGCAGGGCAGGCCCGGCCCGGCGCAGAATGGCGGGCAGACTGGCCCATAACCCTTTCCATCCCCCGCGGGCCAATCCAGGGCGATCCGCCACCAGCAACAGGCCATAGAAGGGGGCGAAAAACCAGGCCGTAGGTTTGCTGGCGCAGGCCAGGCCAAAGAGCAGGGCAGAAATAACCTGCCACTTCGTGGCAGCGCTGGCCCGCCACTTTTGCCAGGCGACCAGCGCGAATATCATCCAGGCCAGCACAAAGGAATCGTTCTGGCCGAAGATCACATCCAGCCCCATCAGCGGGTTCAGCCCCAGAAGCATCACCGCGGCCAGTTGGCTGCGCTCTCCTGCGAGTAACGGCTCACCCCCACCCAACCTCCCCCACTTTGGGGGAGGAGTCGATCCACTTCCCTCCCTGGAATGGGGAGGGCTAGGGTGGGGTGGCTGAACAGGTGCTCCTGCGACCAGCCGGGGGGTCAGGGCCAGGGCAATCGCCAGCAGCAGCAGATAGACCAGCCGCTGATCGTAGAAACCCACGGCCTGCCCCAGCAGATAGAAGGGGGCGCTGAAGACAAATGTCCAGGGCAGATAGGGGTAGTGGTAGAGCGCTGTGCGGTATTCATCGAAACCCCATTCAGCCATAGGGGTCTCTGTGTAATCCTCCACATAAGGATTGCGCCCCTGGAGCAGAAAGCCGATTGTCGCTTCGGTCTGGATGACGCCGCCGTCGTGGGTATAGCTGGCCGGGCCGCTCTGCTGGCGCAAGAGGACCAGTTTCAGGGTGGGTAGAAAGAGAGCCGTTGCCAGCACACAGACAAGCAGCACCCATTTGGCCCGGCTGCGCCACCGGGCTGGCCGGGCCAGGTCCACCAGCAGATAGACAAAGGCAAAACCCAGGGCCAGGGCAATCAGCAACAGCCCGATTGGCTCGCCGGGCCAGGGGCCCCGCTCCCCCATAGCGGCAATGCCAACGTCGGAAAGCAGACCGCCGAGCAGAGGGTGGCGCAGCACATCCTGGCGCAGGGTGGGCAGCACCGCGGCCTCGGCCAGGCTGTCGATGCGGATCAGCGCCACTGTGAGCAAAATAAGCAGCAGGGCATCCCAGCCGGGCAGGGAGTTGGCCCGGTGCAGAGATTTGGAAACGGAGCGACGGGCCATTAGTTGTTCTCTTTCATACCGTAGAGCCGGCCATTGTGGGAGGCCAGGAATATCCACCCCTCGCTGACCGCGGGCGCACCCACCAGACTGGCCGCAATCGACGTGGAGTGTATGATTGTGCCGTTGGCCGCATCCAGAACTTGCAGGGAGCCGCTGATACCCACCGCCAGTAGACGCCCGTTGCCCACAATTGGTCCGCCGGGCACGCCGATGTCGGCTACGGCTGTGCGCCAAAGCTCGCCACCTGTGTTGCGATCCCGGGCCGCGACAAAGCCGGGGCCAGCCGCGTAGACCCGTGTCCCGTCCACAGCCAGGGATGTGGGCACATCGCTGTTGCCCCTACGCCAGAGTTCTGCCCCGGTGTTGGCGTCCAGCGCGTGGATCCGGCCTTCGTAATCCACCGCATAGACCTCCGCCAATGCCTTCACCCCGGGGCTTACATAGACAGGCGGGCCAGCTACACCCTTGACCTGGCTGTCTTCCCAGATGAGAGTCGGGCTGTAGATGTCCAGGGCGCTCAGCCGGGCATCGCCCACGTAAATCATCTGGTCGCCGATGGCCGGGTATTGGAGTCGCGGCCCTGGGGTCAAAGAATAGCGCCAGAGTTCCCGCCCGTTGTCCAGCCGGTGCAGGGCATAGAGTACGTGATTCAGACCAACCGCAAAGAGGGTATCGTCCCGCACATTCAGGGCAGCGCTTGGCCCGGAATCAAGCCGTTTGCGCCAGGCAATGGCATCGGACGAACTGCCGGTGCCGCGCACAGAAATAATCTCCCCGGTCGAATTCACTACATAAATATAGGGGTCCTGAACGGCTGGGGTATATTCGATCACAGAGCCGAGCCGGACCCGCCAAAGTTGGTTGCCAATATCCCGGCCAAAGCTGTACAATTCCTGATCCAGGCTGGCCGCGATGACGCTGGAACCGACGACCACCGGCGACGCGCTAAAGCCAGCGCCGGCCGTAGCCAGGCTGAACTCCGACCAGCCATAGGTGATAGGGGGGCGGAATTGGGTCTCCACCCGGCCTGTGGCAGCCGAATCCCGCCGGAAGAGGGGGAAGTCTGCGTCTGCAATCGCTGTGGCTGTGGGCATAGGCGTCAAGGGAGTGGTTCTGGGCTGCTGGATACTCAGCCTCGCCACATCATCCCCCGTCGTGCCCGACGGAGAGCCAACTGGTGTCGGGTTGCCAGTAATGCGGAAAAGCACCTGTCTGGCCCAGCCATCCACATTGTTAACACAGCAGAGCCGCACCCATTCACCGCTGGCCGAACGCCCTTCCAGGCGCACGGTCAAATCCTTGGGCAGGGTGTTGACGTAGCGATAGCGAACCCCGGGACCAGCATAGACAATGACCGTATCTTTGGTTACCGCCTGCAAAGGGACAACCGGCGGCGCGCCTGGGGGGAGACTGGTTGGCGTAACCGTAGGCAGCGGCGTATCTGTGGCGGTTGGTGTAAATTGCAGGGCTGTGGCCGTAGCCCCCGCCTCAGCGGTCTGGGTAGCCTCGCCGGGCAGGGGCGTGGGTGTCGTCAGGAAAAAGTCGCCCGGCGTCGGCGTGTCGGTAGGCTGGCTGGTGGGGGTTGCCCCACTACTCCCTCCAATGACTGGCACAAAGACTACTGTTTGGGGGACTGGCACAGACGTTGGCAGAAAAGCCTCCGGGGTTTCCGTGGCGGTGGCGGTGGCGGTTGGCGTATCGGTCACATCCCGTGTCGGGGTATTGATCCCAACCTGGGCCACTTTGTACGCGGCCTGGGTGATCAGGTCCTGGATGTTACTGGTGGCCCGGAAATCAGCGGTGGGGGTAACTGCGCTGGCTGGCTGGCGGGTGATGGTGGGTGTTGGCCCCACAGCCAGCCGACGTTCCAGCAGAAAGCGCCCTGCGATGGCGATTGCCAACAGGCAGACAAGCAGAGTCAGGGCCAACCAGAATAGCCCCCCGGCAGCGGAACGGGAAGGGGGGCGAAGATCGTTGGATGAACGGAGCGGGGGCGAATTTGGGCGTCTACGCATACAGCCAATTGTAGCAGCAAAACCAACCACCTGCCAATGTGGATTGGATTTTTCCTGGGCCAGCGCTATACTGGTTCGGGGTAACTGCTCACCCCCACCCAACCTCCCCCAGCTTGGGGGAGGAGTCGATCCAGTTCCCTCCCTGGAATGGGGAGGGGTAGGGTGGGGTGGCTGAACAGTTACGGTTCGGGTAAGAGGGGTTACGGAGAAATTTCTTCCGCACGGCTACGCTGTTTTCGTCCTGAGAGCAAAACGGACAGATGCGCTGAGAGAGGACGACGCCGGAAGAAGGAATCGAAAAGAATGAATCGTAAGCACGCCATACTGTCCCCAGCGCGTCCCCAGCCACCCAGCCGAAGCCAGACCGGGAAAGAGGCCGTCCGGGTGGACATTTATGTAACTGCCCATTGTATAATCTGCGAATATGCCTATGAAGTCGCCGATATCATACGTTCCGACTTCCCGGAGGTCAAAGTACGTATGCTTGACCTGGCCCACATAGACGAAGAAATCCCGGAAGCTGTCTTTGCCACGCCTACCTACCTGCTGAATGGGCGGCTCTGGTCTCTGGGAAACCCAGCGCCAGAGGAGGTCCAGTCGCGCATTTCCCTGGCTTTGCAGCAGAAAAAGAGTACAAATACCCATATCCTAGCGGGAGACGAAAGATGAGCAGCGCAACAGCAACCGGCGCGCAGCCAGCGGAAAAGATGCGGTATCTCTCTGAACTCACCGTCTTTCAGGACCTGAGCGCCAGAGAGATGGAAGACCTGAACCGCATAACCACAATGAGTACAGTGCAAAAAGGCCGGGTCTTCTATCGGCCCGAAGAGCCGGGCGAGATTCTCTTTATCCTGAAAGAAGGACGGGTTCAGCTCTATCGCATCAGCCCGGAAGGCAAGAAGCTGGTGATCACAACCCTGGGCGAGCACACCCTCTTTGGCGAAATGGCGCTGCTGGGCACAAAGATGCACAATACCTTTGCCGAGGCTGTGGAGGATTGTCTGATCTGCGTGATGAGCCGCACGGACCTGGAGCGGCTGATTTTGAACAAACCCCAGGTGGCTTTGCGCCTCCTGGAGATCACCGGCAAACGGCTGCGCGAGGCCGAGGAACGGCTGGAGAGTATGGCCTTCAAAGGCATTCCAGCCCGGCTGGCCAGCCTGCTTCTGCGCCTGTCCGACGAGCAGAGCAGCGACGAAGTGACGGGGTTGACCCATCAGGACCTGGCCGAAAGCGTGGGGACCTATCGGGAGACCGCTACCCAAGTGCTCAACGATCTCAAATCCCAGGGTCTGATCGAAATCGGGCGCAAACGCATTCACCTGCTGGACAAAGAGCAGTTGTTCGAGATTGCCGAAAGTTAGAGGGAAGCCAGAAAGGTGAAACGTGAAGACGTGAAACGTGAAGACGTGAAACGTGAAGACGTGAGGTAACTGCTCACCCCCTCCCAACCTCTCCCACTTTGGGTGAGCAGGAGATTCGGGTTGCGGAGGGGCGGGGTTGACCGATTCCGGGAATCGACCGGGGGATGCCCCGCACACAGACGCTGTATCTCATCCACAGGTTTTGTACGCGCCCCGCACAAGCTATACCCCTTCCACACAGACTGTAGGCGGATTCTGGCTCAACCGGATCTTGTGTGTTAACCCGCTGGGTTTCGATCCGGCGGGAAACAGTCCTCGCCTACCCTTCGATAAACCCAGGAGACCGCTCAACCGGCGCTGATCTTCTATCGGCTGGCCCACCACACGAAACCCCATTGGGCCAAGAAATCGTCACCCCACCTGCTCCCATCGCCCACCAAATCATCACCCACATACGCCGGCGCTTGACCGCCTCCAACTGGTTCGTGCGGAAAGGTGAAGACGTGAAACGTAAGAGTAGGTGGCGACAACCTCACGTCTTCACGTCTTCACGTCTTCACGTCTTCGCGTCTTCACGTCTTCGCACACAAATTGTGGCTCCGCCACCTTACGCAGTATATTGCCCCAAATGCGTCCTGTAAAAATCCAAAGTCTGCCGAAAACCTTCCAGCAGTTGGGTTTGGGGCTGCCAGCCCAGGGAGCGGCGCAACAGGCTGTCGTCGGCGTAATAGTCGCCGATGTCGATACGTTTGCGCTCTGCCGGGAAGGTACGGGTGACAAACTCGCCGCCGCCGTTGGCCTCTACCAGCAGTTGAGCTGTCTCCAATAGGCTCACCACCGGTTCTCCCCCCACATTGAAGACTTTGCCATTGACCACCGACCACTCGGCCCGCCAGCGCCGTTGGGGCGAGACGGTGAGCAGTGTCACGTTGTGACCCACAGCAGCCAGGTGCTCGGCCATCGGCATAGCCCGGTAGTATGTGCCGCCGAAGCGGGTGCTGTGGTTGAGGAAGAGGAGGCGCATGGGAAACGGGAGATTAGGGATCGGAGATCGGGCTGCGCATTTCAGAGCGCCCGATTGCCAAACCAGTAGATGTAACGACCGCGCAGTGTGCCTTCTAACAATCGCCAGCCCCGTAGCAGTGGCAGCCCGGCAGAAGTGGCAGGCCCGGCCGTGCGGCTGGTGCGAACATCTCCAGCCGCGGACGCACTACTGAGGGCTGCCACTTGCGCGTCCGCGGCCAGTAGTTCCCGAATATAGGGCGCGTAGATATCCCGGCGCACCACCGCCGATGCAGAACGAATATATTCCGGATAGCGGGGATTCCAGAACCAGGGGCGCACCCGTTTCAACGACTGGAAGTGGAAGAAAATCAGCGGATCATCGCCGATCCAGACCTGCCCGTCTCGCCGGGTGATGGGATAGGTCGTCAGATTCCAGGGGCCGGCGTTGGCCCCGGTATGCTGGATGATGTGGACGTTTTCGAAGCTCTCCGGCCAGTCGTCCAGATACTTTTGATCGCCGAATTGACCGTTGGCGGTAGTGTCCGAACACCAGGCGATTGTCTGGCCCCGCCAGCGGCGCAGACAGGCCAGCCCGTTCTCATCGTGGCGAAAGGTGAGCCAGCCGACGTTGTAGATACCAAACTGGTCGGCCTGCGCCTGGGCATTCGGCGGAAAGCGGTGACTGATGAGGGCAATCGAGGCATCGCCGATTTCCGCAAAGAGCGCTTCGGGGCTGGCGAAAAAGTAGAGGTCCGCGTCCAGATAGGTCAACTGATCCACATCCGGCCAGCGGGCAAAGATGTAAAGGGGCAGGGAGGGGGTGCAGGTGAAGTAGTATTCGATGAGGGAGCGGCCGGCTTTGGCACGCAACAATTCGTCGTCGCCCGCCTCAAAATCGGCCAGCGCGATGGCTTCCACACCGGGCAGAGCCAGCCGGGAGAGCAGGGCGTGGGCCTCGTCATCCAGGCAGAGCACCCACAGGGTGAAGTCGGGGCACTGCGCCTGCAAGGATCGATAGAGCGCCAGCCCCCGGGGCAGATAGTTGTGGTCAAAGTACGTGCAGAAATGGCGCTTCATAATGGAAAGCCTTCAGCACACGAATGGCAGGGATATGAAACTATAAATTTCCATGGTTGATTTTCCATCCTTATCTTCCTCATTATCGGAACAACCAACCTTGTCGTCCAACACATGACCAGGGCCTCCAGTCAGGAGATATAATGAACCTGAATTGGGGTATGAACAGGGCACCGTCTGATGAAGGGCCATACCGATCATTATGCTTGGCTTGCTCAACTAATTGTGGAAATTCAATGTTTAGATCGTTCATAGAATGGATATTATGTTGTGATAGTTGATTCAAAGTCGTTGCTCTCCTCGCCCCTGGAATGGTGGCATGCGCGAACTTACCAAAGACCCATTCAGCACTATTACAGATGTAATCGAGATTAGAAGTTGTCTGTTCTCTCTGTATTAGACTACTACCATATGCCGAAGCGCTAAGCGCAAAAAAAGCGATTACTACCGCACATATGTAGCCCGTTGCCGATTTTTTTGAAATAGCGACAAGTGTAGTTGCTACATAGAAACCAAAGAAGATCGTAGAAAGCAGAAGCAGATTATTGCGAGCTAAGGTAAGTCCTGGAAATGCTGCAAATGTCATCGCTGCTATCCATACTGCTGAATGTGTAAGCGTTTTACGATCCAGCAGAAGTAGTGAAGCTGTTGCCATAAATCCCAGACATATGAGCCACGCACTACCTAACAAAAGAATGTTTGTCTGCCAAACTACCAAACGTGTAGAATCGCCGAGGATTTGTACAGTTTGAAGGAGAGACCACACAAATCCTTTGAAATTTATGCCTAATGGGGTGGCTTGCGGAACTACAGCACTGCGGTAGTAAAACCACCCCAAAAAAATGACAACAAGAGTGCAAGCAAAGAGTACTAGGTGAGGTATTCGGGTGAGCAATTCTTTGGGCTGTTTTTGGCTTTGGAAAAAGGCTGTGATAATAAACAAAATTAACAGAGGATATACTATCAACGAGTCTTCGCGAATTAACAGTGCCTGGACAACTTGTAGCAGAGACACAAGCAGCCATTTAGCGTTGCCCGTGTGGATAAATTTCACTGAGCAGTATAGTGCTCCAACAATGAGAAGCCCACTAATTAAATAAATCCCATCAGTTATCCAGGCGTAATGGGATATATTTGTAGTATGGAAGATGCTTAACATTCCCCCCAATAAGATGACGGTATACGAGGTTTGTAGTAGGTTACGGGATGCAATCCCAACAACCGTCAATAATAGCGCGTAAAGTCCCAAAAGAAATACACGATTTGAAATGACAGATGATCCAAAAAGGATAGCTTGAGCGTGATAAAAATAAATCGTAAGTGGTCTGAACCCTGGAGTTTCAATCTTGTCCGGATCCCAAGTATTTCTCCAAACTTCAGCCATTTCAGCTGAAGAATAGGTGCGTACCAGATGCAAATCATCCCCTTTCAAAGGGGATGCCAATGAAAACCGACCAATCATCAATGCCATACTGAGAAAGAAAAGAAAAACACCAACATTTGTCAAAAAATTCAATTCAATTGGTTGGCGTTTACCGGTTCGCAATGAGTTGGCCATGACCCCATCCTCGTATCTGTTTATGCATTTAGACGATTTCGTTATCATCTACTAAATGTATTGGTAAAGATGGTGTTGATAGTATAAAAGCGTCTGCCGAAGACCCTCGGCCAGGGGTGTGCGGGGACGCCAGCCCATTGCCTCGCGCAGGAGACGGTCATCGGCGTAGTAGTCGCCGATGTCGATGCGTTTGCGCTCGGCGGGGAAGGTGCGCACGGCGTACTCGCCGCCGCGGTTGGCCTCTACCAGCAGTTGGGCCGTCTCCAACAGACTGACCACCGGTTCGCCGCCGATGTTGAAGACTTTGCCGTTGGCCGCGTCGTTCTGGGCCGTCAGCAGCAGGGCGTCGATTGTATCTTCCACATAGGAAAAATCCCGCAACTGCTCCCCGCCCCACACCTCAAAGGATTTGCCCTCTAAAAGCAGACGAACCCAAATGCCCAAAAAGGTCTGGCGGGCATCTGCGACGCGCATGCGCGGTCCGTAGGTATTGGTCAGGCGCAGGGCGCAGGCCGCCAGACCGTAGACATTATTGTAGAGGATGTGATACCACTCGCCAGCCATTTTGTTGATGCCGTTCACATCCACCGGGCGCAGGGGGTGGCGCTCATCCACGGGCAGATAGTCGGGTTTGCCGTAGATTTGGCGGGTGCTGGCAAAGACGATTTTGGCGGCTGGGCTGTATTTGCGGCAGCTTTCCAGGATGGACAACTGGGCACGCACGTTAATTTCCAGGTCCGTCTGCGGGTCCTGCATGGAATCCATATGGCTGGTCTGCCCGGCCAGATTGAAGAGATAGTCCTGGCCCTGCACCAGATATTTCATGCTGTGTTCGTCGCGCACGTCGGAGATGTTGACCCGTACCCGGTCTTCGATGCCGGCGATGTTGAAGAGATTGCCGCCGTACTCCGGGATGAGGCTGTCCACCAGTGTCACCTGTGCGTTGGCCTTCACCAGACGCCGGGCCAGATTCGAGCCGATAAAGCCCAGCCCGCCGGTGATCAGCACACGCTTGCCCGCAAATGCTTCTTCCATTTAGCCGCTCCTGCCGCTGAGTGTACGCTGCACCCGTCCCACCACCCGCCGGACAAAGTGCTGGATGCGCTGTGTGCCATAGGCCCGCTGAATCGCCCGCGCCGCGGCCCGCTGAAGCTGGGCCGCCTGCTCGCCGGGGCCAAAGCGCTTCTCAAAAGCCACGCCCACATCCAGCGCAAAGGCGAACTGCCCATCCAGCCCGGCAAAGGCCCAGAGCAGCAGAAATGCCTGCTCATCGGCGTCGGTCTGCAACAGCCAGTCGATTGTGCGCAGATAGCGGCTTTCGCCCCAGCCGGGGCTTGGACGCACGGCTACTTCCACCTGCCGATCCATCACCCCCTGTGTGTATTGGGCCAAACGCGCCAGATTTTCCCGGCGCATCCGAACCGCGCCCTTCACATCCAAATGGGAGAGCCAGAAGCCGCTGCCGGTCAGCTCCCGATGGGCGTCGATCCACAAATCCTCGCCCACATAGGCGTCGATCAGCCCTGGCTCGATGTCCAGGGCCAGCACTCCGTTGCGAATGGAATCTGGCAGGCTGCGAAAGAGGCGCAAATCCGTGCCCTGGGAATCGGTCTTAAACCAGTCCACCCGATCCAGCCCCAACTCGCCCAGCGCGGCGGCCAGGGTAGTGGCCGGGGCGGTGACCGTCCGTTCCACCGCGAAGAGGTCGGCGAACAGATAGTCGGCAAGGCTGTCGCTGTCCGGCGGCAGTGTGCTGGAACAGAAGGGCGAGGCAGTCAGATAAAAGGTGAGACTCTCGGCGGGGTCGGGCGAGACGGACTTGGGCACGATGCGCCCGCTGTAGAAACCGGCGTAGCGGGCCGGGTCGATGGCCCGGTCGTCGGCGTCGAAGCCCACATAGACTGACTGGGTCGCAATGGGCCGCCAGATGGGGTGGGGTTCGCCGGACGCGCCCACATCCAACAGAACCGGGTGGAGTTGATTGGCGGCCAGCACCTGCTGCAAAACTCTTTCCATCGGGAAGGGTTACTCCTGCAAATAAGGACACGGATTGGCACGGATAGGACGGATTTACACGGCGTTGTCCCTTCGATGAACTCAGGGCATCGCCTGAGTCTGTCGAAGGGGTTAGGTCTGCCTAATCGGTGTTCCCTGCCCGAAAAAGAAAGCCCCGATACTCGGCTTGTCCCGGCGCGTTGTGAATGGGCGGCGCATAGCCGTAGACAAATTCCCGTTGCAGGGCCAACCCCAGCCGGGCTGCTTCTTCCAGAAACTCGTCCCGGTTCAGACACCAGCCCAGATATTCGGTGGCATAGCCGTAGGCTTGGGCGCGCTGAACAAAGACAAAGGAGGGCGCATCCGCCACCAGCGGGAAATTGCCCACATAGAGAAAGCCCGTCGCCGCCTGGGCCAGCCTGCCCAGCACAGCCCGCCACGCCTGGCTGTAGTGCAGGGACGTATTCGCCATCACCAGATCGTAGCGCCGTTCCAGGCAGGAATCGTCGCTGCTGAATGTCTGCTCCGGCAAAACTTGCGCGCCGTAGTCGGCCAGCAGCGGCAAATCCCGGCAGTGATAGTCCAGGCTGAGGTCGGGATAGAGCGCCTGGGCCAGCAGGAAATAGTGGCCGCTGCCCCCGCCCCAATCCAACAGGGAAAGGGACGAACGATCCCCCGCGACCCGTCCCAGCACATAGCCAAAGGTCATCGCCGCGTTGTGGGCGTTGAGATCACCGCCGGTAAAGGCCGGGGATTCGTGGCTGAAGTCCAACGGGCGGCGGCTCTGTACCGCGGCGGCAAAGGCCGGCCATTTGGCCCGGTAGACATCCACCACACTCTGCACATCCCAACCAGCGATTTCCGGATGGGTGTCGGCATAGGTCCAGCCTTCCGGGATGTGTTCCCATTCGGGTGATTGTTGCGAGTGCCACAAGTGCAGGGCAAAATCCCATAGAAAGGGGGGCAGTATTGTACGCATGAACGATTTCACATATGCATCCAGTACAGCGTATGGCGAAGTTGGTTAGTCTTGAAGGAACTACAGGTGAGAAGCCATGAGGATATCAACAATGCGTTCGCCGGCATGACCATCCCAGAGTGTTGGAATCGCACCCTTTTTACCATTTCCAGCGAGAATAGCATTGATTTCTGAAATGATTCGATCTGGGTCGGAGCCGATTAATTTGTTTGTACCGATTGTGACGGTAACTGGTCGCTCCGTATTTGAGCGCAAGGTTAGGCAGGGTATTTGTAGAAATGTTGTTTCTTCTTGGACACCGCCCGAATCGGTGATGACAGCAGTGGCATTTCGTTGCAGACCGATAAATTCCTGATATCCCAGGGGTTCAATCAGATGCAACTGCGGATTATCTATCTTGTATGCCTGTTCTTCAAGTCGTCGGCGCGTGCGTGGGTGAACAGGAAAAATGACGGCAAGCGATTGATCTACTCTTTCCAATGCACGCATAATTTGGTGTAAAGCAGCAGGATTATCGACATTAGATGGACGATGCAGTGTTACTAACACATAGCGCCCATTGACGCCGGGAAATTGCGGCGGTTCGCATTGAGGCAAAAGGCGGATTAATGTGTCAATCATCACATTGCCGACAAAGTGTATACGTTCAGCCGCTACCCCTTCGCTGGTCAAATTCTCTGCCGCTTCTTCTGAATGCGTGAAGAGCAAATCTGCGACCTGATCGGTTAGCAGCCGGTTAATCTCCTCTGGCATGGTGCGATCAAAGGAACGCAAGCCAGCTTCCACGTGGGCGACGAGTTGTCCGAGTTTGGAACAGACAATAGTCCCAGCCAACGTCGAATTTACGTCTCCATAGACGAGCACCCAGTCTGGGCGTTGTTCGATCACAATTGGCTCCATCCGTTGCATTATGGTAGCCGTTTGCTGCGCGTGGCTACCCGATCCCACCTCAAGATTGAAGTCGGGTTGGGGTATGCCTAACTGTGTAAAAAAGATGTCGGACATATTGGCATCGTAATGCTGACCCGAATGCACAATCGTCTGGCGGATACCGCGGGCTACACAGGCCCGATAAACGGGTGCAGCTTTCATAAAGTTCGGACGCGCACCAACTACATGCAAAATGTGCATATAGACCGTTCCCCTTTCAACGGGTTACCGCTCCAAAGCGGCCGCATAGTCCTGTAAACGAAGACGTGCAATCGCCTTCCACGAGAATTGAGTATGGACTTTCTGCGCACCCACTGCACCCATCGCCTGTCGTACTTCTGGTTGCAAGAGTTTCCGAATCTGTTGCGCAAGAGAAGCTGGATCGTTTTCAATATATACAAGACCATTCCCTTCGATCCGTTCGGGTACATGAATCTGATCACTAACGACAAGTGGTAATCCGGATGCAGCAGCGTCAAGTTGACTGGTCGATTCTTGCCGGGGCCATACGCCGATATCCCCAGCCCAATAGACTTCGGGCAACTGAGTTGCCGGGAC
This sequence comes from Caldilineaceae bacterium, assembly GCA_023384455.1. Classification (GTDB taxonomy): domain Bacteria; phylum Chloroflexota; class Anaerolineae; order Caldilineales; family Caldilineaceae; genus JACQGT01. The sequence goes on from JAHDWH010000011.1 coordinate 26,432, forward strand.
GAAATTCTGCACAACACATTGGCGAAGGTTCTGGATAGCGTCCTTTTGGTCTCCAGCGCCCACAAAAAGGGACCAAACAGCTACGCCGTCTTGGGCAAGCAAATCAACGGCTTGCGCCAGGCAAAGTGGATTTTTGTCACTACTAAAACGCCCCGTATAAACGCATAAGAGCGCATCTTCTGGGATTCCCAATTGTTTGCGGAATGTCTGGCAAGCGCCATCTTGCTCCTCGGCCGTGGGCAAGCGGAATAAGTCGGTGTCCACACCAAGCGAGCAGACTTCGATCTTTCCAGGCTGAATCCCGTAGAATTCGATAGCGATCTCAGCAGAATCGGTGCTGATAGGGTAGCACTTTTCCGACAATAGACTAATCGCCCGCCCCACACTTTTAGCATACGCCATCCATTTGAGACGCTTGCCAATAGAAGCACGCCGCTGATCTGCTCCAAAGACGGAGGCGTGCATATGGGATTCGAGAAAGAGCTTGTAGCCGACGAGATTCCGATAGAGGGCTGATTCCAGGGTGCTCAGAGTAAAGGCATCAAAAGTTTGAACAATATCCGGACGCATATCCGACAAAGTGCGTCTCAAATCATTAATTCGGAGTCGTCCGCGCCAATAGCTATGGGGAAGTCGATGCAGCGTATATCCGTCTATTTCTTTCGTCCCACAAGAGACAATGCCAGGGCCAATAAACGGTTCATAGGTAGTTGCATACGTGGGTGAGTCGAAATAAGGCTGAACATTGCCAGCAATCAAATGCACTTCTGCGCCCAAACTAGCCAGAGCCTTGGGCAGAAAGTTTTCTGCATATCCCATGGACTCCGCATACCAATCGGAGATAAGCGCTATCTTCATCGGAAGGCACCTTCCTTAATACACCCCGCAAGCATCACTCGATAGGTGTCGCTCTATGAACGCCTGGTAAATATGCAAGTCGTTGTCAATACTGGAACTTGAGGGGTCACCCCTAAAAAAAGCCGCTTGTCAAATGAACTAAGGTATCTTTCTGTCTTGTTAATATAATATGACCGATCAGCATTGTCTAAAATCAGCATCCCGCCTATCTTTACCTTGCGCGCTCCATGAGCGATACAGGACGGTCGTGCCCGGCCATCAATTAATAGCACATCGAAATAACTGTCCGGATAAGCGTCGATCTGCTCAACATATGTGCGAAAAGAAAAATCATGGAATTCCGCGTCATCGGAGAGGTAGCGTGCGGGGTCCGATGGATCATGAAACGAATCCAATTGCTCCCTTGGCTCTGGCAAAATCAGACGAAGATCGATATGGGGCTTTGTCTGCACACGTTCTGACACGACCCGAAACCACTCCTGATTGTGTTCGATTGAAACGCACAATGATGCGTAGTGACTCCAGAATAAGGTGGAACCACCGCTACCAAATTCAAACACATGAATGGCATCTCCAAGACTATCTGTTAGGTAGTCAATGGCATCATAGGCGATCCATGGCATCTGATACCGCAACAGGTAGTCATTTTGAAGCGAATGAAGCCAGCGCAAAATATGCTTACGTTGAGAGGGTGTAGAAAGAATTTCCCCCAAAAAGCGTAAATTGGTTCGCTGAAGTTGGGGAATACGGGTGGTTAACCAATGAATTGATGAAGCCATCAATCATCACCTCCATCGATTGATGACGATTGCAATTTCCACAACGAGGCATAGCGCCCGTTGCGATCCAGCAATTCGCTGTGGCTTCCCGATTCAGTCAAGATTCCCTCATCCAAAACCAAAATTTGATCCGCCTTTGCGATGGTAGAAAGCCGGTGGGCAATGACGATCAGCGTGCGTTCCTGGCGCAATCCTTCCAGCGCGTCCTGAATCAGCCGCTCCGATTGGCTGTCCAGCGCGCTGGTGGCTTCGTCAAAGATCAGCACATTGGGTTGGCGCACAACGGCCCGGGCGATGGCGATGCGCTGGCGTTGTCCGCCAGAAAGCCGAAAGCCCCGGTCGCCTACGACGGTGGCATAGCCGTTGTGCAACTCCTGAATAAAGTCGTGGGCGTTGGCAATGCGGGCCGCCGCCTCCACCTCGGCCTGGCTGGCTTCCAACCGGCCAAAGCGGATGTTGTCGGCCACGCTGGCGTTGAAGACGAACGTGTCCTGATCCACCACCCCAAAAAGCGTCTGCCAATCGGCCAGGGCATACTCGCCAATCGGAACGCCGTCGGCGAGAATCTCCCCGCCGGTGGGGTCATAGAGCCGGGTGAGCAGATTGACAATCGACGACTTGCCCGCACCCGACGCACCCACAAAGGCCGTCATCTTGCCCTGGGGAATCGTCAACGTCAGTTCGTGGATAGCGTCTTTATCGGTCTCCGGGTAGCGCAGTACAACCGCACGAAAGTCGATGCCCTGGCGTAGCTGGTCGATGGGGTGATTGCCCGAACGGGGAAACTCTTTGTCGTCCGTGCGCAGAATCTCTGCCACCCGGTTGGCAAAGGGCATACTGTCATAAATCGAGGCGAAATTGTTGTTCATCACCGTCACAAAGGGCAGCAGACGGTAGAGAACAAAAACGAATGTCAACAGACGGGGGATGGCGCTCAGGTTGCCCCCCATCCAAATGTAACCGATGAGCAGAAAGGCCGCCACGCCCACGACAGTCAAGGATTGATAGATGGGCGTGATTGTCGAGTAGCGGACGCTGCCCTGCCGCCGGGCCTGGACACTATCCACCACAATCGGCTCGATAGTGTCCAGCACATACTCTTTGCGGCCAAAGGTGTGAACCAGACGAATACCCTGTAAATATTCCAGAATGTTTTCGTTGAAGGCGATGCTCGCGTTCATAAAACGCTCGGAGAGCGTGCGCAATTTGCTGTTGATACCGCGCAGCGCCGTCATCAACAGCAGCAGCGCGCCCACTGCCGCCAGAGTCATCGGCCAGGAGAGCCAGAGCAGCACACAGACGTAGGCCAGCACAAGCAGGCCATCGCTGAGCAGTTTGTTGACGCCGGTGAGCATATTGCCCACCCGCACAATCTGCTCCACGTAGCTGATCAGATCGCCCACTTTGTAACGGCTGATTTGCGGGTAGCTGACCGACACGAACTGGCGGAAAAGCCGCCTTCGCAAATCCCCTTCCAGCCAGGCCACCAGATAGGAAGTGGCGACCTGTCCGCCAAACTGCAGCCCGCTGCGCAGCAATTGGCTGACCACTGCCATCCCGATAAAAATCATAAAAAGATTGCTGGCGCTGTAGCCGGAGACGATCCCTTCGATCATCGGGTCGAAGATGCCCAGACTGATAGTCAGCCCATTGCTCAGATCACCGGAGAGGGCTTGCAGGGCCAGGGTGAAGATCGCCATTGTACTGCCTTCAAAGACAGCCGCCGCGATATTGGCCGCCAGCGCCAGCCCCACCAGCCAGCGATATTGCCAGAGCAGCCCCCGCAACATCTGCGCGGTCCAGCTATCCCCTCCGCTGACGCGGCGAATCCCCCGCCGGATGCCAGCCGGAATCCACGAGGGGTTGCGCTCGTTGCGCACGTCGATAAAATTGCTCAATCGGGACTTGAAAGTAGACATCACTTCTCCGCTGTAGCGGCTTGCCGCGCCCGCAACACCATCTCCGCCATCTCGAAATCCAGCGGTTCGTCGATCTCGCTGGCATTCTTCGTGGGCATTACATACAGCACCGTTTTGCCAAAGAAGCGAAAGCGCGCCTGGCGGAAACCGTCCACCCGCAGGGCGTAGACCGCGCCCGGCTCCCAGAATTGGGGGTCCCGCTGCTGGCGCATGGGGCGCACCCGCTTGTCGTGGTTGATGGCCTGGGCCTCGCCCTGCTCATCTTCCCGCCAGACGAAGTGATAGAAGGGGGCCACAGCCAGGGCAGAATCCGCACTCTTTTCCAGCAGCGCGGCCACAGTACCGTCCACATCCTCCACACTCATCAGCGGCGCGGTGCATTGGATAAAGACCAGTACATCGGGCTGGTAGCCTTCGCTCTCGGCCAGATAGTCCAGCGTATGCAGCAGGGCAGACTCGGACGAGGCCGTGTCCGTTGCCAGCTCCGCCGGGCGCATGACCACATCCGCGCCCCAGCGCCGGGCCACATCGGCAATCTCCCCGTCGTCGGTGGAGATGACCACGCGGGAGATATAGCGGCTGGCCTGGGCCTTTTCGATGGCGTGGGCCAGCAATGGCTTGCCCGCCAATAGCCGCACATTCTTGCGGGGAATCCCCTTCGACCCGCCCCGGGCCGGGATGATGCAGAGAGTTTCCATTTCACCTCTTGAGAAACAGGTAAAGAAAACGTAACTGCTCACCCCCACCCAACCTCCCCCACTGTGGGGGAGGAGTCGATCCAGTTCCCTCCCTGGAATGGGGAGGGGCAGGGTGGGGTGGCTGAACAGTTATAAGAAGACCACAAAGTCGCAGAGTCACGCAGATACGCACCGATTAGAAATCTATCAGAAAAGCAGGCTTCTGTCTATTTCTACTACTGCGCGCCCGTTCTGCACAGCTCGTCGATTAGCCGGGTGTAGACCTCCACCCCCTCTGCCAACTGGGCAATGTCGATCCATTCACCGACGGTGTGGGCCTGGGCGATGTTGCCTGGCCCCAGCACCACCGACTGCATATGGGGCTGGTAGGTGACTGCCTCAGTTCCGTAGGGTACAGTCACCGCCCGGGGCGCGCCGGTGGCCCGGCAGGCGGCTTGCACCACTGGGCTGTCTGGCGCGACGGCAAAATAGGAAAAGCTGCGCGCATCCACCTCCAAATTATGCGCCTTAGCCCGATCCACAACCATTGCCACAGCCTCTTCAAAGGCAGCATTTGGCATGGCCCGCAGCCCCAGCGTCGCCACAGTTTTGGCCGCAGTTACATTGGCCGGCGCGCCGCCGTCGTTCAACACCAGATTAAAGCCATTGGTGGGCGGGCTGAACTCGTCGTTCTGAAAGCGCCTGTCTGTGCGAAAGACCTTCACCAATTCGGCCATTTCGGCCAGAAAAGGCGCAATTTTGAAATTGGCCGACTCGCCCTTATCTGTGCTGGTATGGGCAGCAATCCCGTGTGCGGTGACTTCGATGCGCGCCCCCCCTTTGTGGGCGTAGACAGGGAGCAGTTCGGAAGGTTCACAAACCACACAATAATCGGGCCAGCCGCCGGTAAGCAGCCGGGATTCGGCCACAATAAAGTGGGAGCCGACGTGACCGTTCTCCTCGTCCGATGTGACGGCGATAAAGAGCGGCTTCGTCAACTGGGCGGCGTCGAAGCGAGAGGCGGCCACAATCGTCGCGGCCAGGGGGCCTTTCATATCGCAGCTTCCCCGGCCATAGAGCTTGCCATCCCGGACAACCGGGACAAAAGGTTCCCAGCCCGCGTCGCCGGGAACCGTATCCGAATGGCTGAAGAGACCCAGCCCCCCTTCGCCCTGGCCCTTCTTGCCCACCAGATTGACCTTCTCTTCCCCGTTGGCGTCGATGTAGCTCAGCCGCTCTACTTCAAAGCCCACCTGCTGCAACACCTCTTGCAGAAAATCGGAGACAGCCCGGTTGCTATGGCGGGTCTCCGACGGAAAGGCGACCAGTTGGGATGTCAGTTCGACTACATTCATAACTTTGAGTCCTCTCCCAGATAGGCGAGCAGAGCCGCGCCTGTGCGGATACCGTTGATAAAGCGCGCCACTTCCAGATTTTCGTTGGGCGCGTGGTTGGCTTCGTCGTGATTGGCGTAGGGGATAATAAAGGAGTGGACGCCCAGAATTTGCGTCCACACATAATCAGGCAAACTGCCGCCCATAGGCGGGACGAGCAGCGGCTCTTGGCCCCAGGCCGCAAAAATCGCCTGGCGCAGGGGCCGTGTGAAGGGTGAGTCCAGGGGTGTGGAGGACGGCTCCATACCTCCCTGGCGGATGAACTCTACCTCCGGCGCGTGGCGGGCCACGTGGGCCTCTATCTTATCCAGAATCTCATCCACCCGCTGGTTGGAGATCAAGCGCACATCGCACTTCACAAAGGCTGCGTGGGGCAGCACAGTCTTGGAGCCGGGACCGCCGTAGCCGCTGTGAAAGCCGTTGATGGTAAAAGTGGGCCAGAGGGAGAGCCGGTCATAAAAGGGGCGCTCCTGGGGTTCGTCCAGCCGGGTCATCCCCGTTTTTGCCATCAGCCCGGCAATGTCCACAGGCAGCGCGTCCAGGGCACTGCGAGTCAGGTCCGAAGGCGGCGCAACATTGTCGTAGAAGCCGTCAATCGTAATCCGCCCCTGACCGTCTTTCATCGACGCCAGTAGATGGACGAGGGTCCAAATGGGATTGGGGGCCACATTGCCCCAGTTGCCCGAATGGAAGTCCCGGTCGGCGTGGCGCACCCGCAGCTCAAAGGAGGCGATGCCCCGGGGGCCATACTCGATGCACGGCTGCCCATTTTCCAGCACAGGGCCATCCGCAGTGATCACCAAATCCACATCAGCCAGCAGCTCCCGGTGGGCGCGCACACACTCGGCGATGTGGGGACTGCCCAGTTCCTCCTCCCCTTCCAGCAGAACCAGCACATTGCAGGGCAGTTTGTCGGTCACAGCCAGCCAGCTTTCCAGGGCGAGAAGCTGGGCCAGATGTTGGCCTTTGTTGTCGCCCACCCCCCGGCCATAGATGCGCCCATCGCGAATCTCCGGCTCGAAGGGCGGGGAAACCCACGCCTCCAACGGGTCGGGGGGCTGCACGTCGTAGTGGCCGTAGAGCAGTACAGTCGGCGCGCCGGGCCGGTCCATGCGCCGGCCATAGACAAAAGGCCAGCCAGCGCTGGGCAGAAGTTGGCTCTCCATTCCCAGCCCGGTCAGAAAGCCCAGCAGAAAGTCGGCGGTTTCGGCAATGCCAACGCCGTGGGCGCTGATGCTGGGGCGGGAGACGTAGGCCAGCAGGCGCTGGATAAAGTCGTCGCTCTGCTGGTCGATGTGGGCAAAAACAGTGGATAAATTTGGGTTCGTCACAGGAAAGCAGCTCCTTTTTCCTGATACTAAGGGATTCTGTGGTTGGGCAAGGAATACGACAACGGATGCAGAAAAGAACGGATTGGATAGGCCTGACTGATCAAGAAGATCGTGGAATCTGTAGGTGCGGTTTGCAACCGCACTTTCACCCGGAGAAATGCGGTTACAAACCGCACCTACGTTTTATCATCTCGTGGATCAGTACCGTTGCTCTCTTTATCTGTTGTAGTACGCCGCCGGTGGTGTTGACGGCGATTATCGCACCGGCGATGCTGGAAGAATCTGCTCCTGACGATTGTGGCGGGGATGGGGATTTTTCTGCTCTGGCGGCTATTGGGGTAAAGGAGAAACGCAGATTTCACAGAGGACGCAGATTAGGCAGATTTTTCCCTTTGGCAGGCTCAGGGCAGAACCGTGTAAATCCGTTTATCCGTGCAAATCCGTGTCCTCTATTTTCCCACAGTAGATCGGATTCGTCAGCGCCCAACACCAATCGCGCAGATCGATTCCGGGCGGTGCTTGAGGCGGCAGTAGTGCCGGCGGACAGTCGCCCACCAGTTCGGCCCGGAGGTAGCGTTGGGGCAGCACACTGGCGACAATTCGGGCTTCGTCGTCGTCAACCCCCTGCTCGAAGGCGGCTTTGCCATCGACAACCAACCGCAGTCGCAGCCCGTTGCCGCCCCAGATAGTTGTCGTCACCTCCACCGGCGCGCCGGCCGCGACAGACAGTGCGCCGCCCATCTCCGCCGCGCCCTCGGCAGACCGGGCCCCTATCTCCAGCCGGGGGCCGTCGGCGCGGGCGCTGATGCAGACCCGCCCCCGCTGGATGGCCCCCAGCACCCCGGCCACGGAACGCTCGGTCGCCTGCACCCACGTCGTCGGCTGGCCCAGGCGCAGCAGATTCGTCTCCTCCCCCCCGGGGCAGTGGTAGTCACTGCCCCCCACCACCGGCACCCACCAGCCCCCGGCCAGCAGCCGATCCCACAGGGCCAGACTCTCGGCGTTGCGATAGGGCCAGGGACCCTGCCAAACCTCCAAAGCATCCACGGGCAGATCGAAGCCGTATTCCCAGGCCGGGCCGCCGGTTTTGGGATGGTTGATGGAGCAGAGCGCGCCCTGACTGTGGGCCAGCTCGATAATCGCCCGGATGTCGTCGGCGGTGCGGCAGCGGAAATCGCACCAGCGGCCCGTGCCCCAGACGTTCATATGGCCGTAGTAGGTGGTCACTTCCTGGCCGGGGATGAGGAGGAGGGCGCCGTCGTCCAGGGCGGCCAGGGCCCGGTGATGGCTGGTGTTGTTGTGGTCGGTGACAGCCAGAAAATCCAGCCCCAGCCCTTTGGCTTTCGCCAGCAACTGTTGGGGTGAGCCTGTCGCGTCGCTGTGGAAGGTGTGGGATTGGAGATCGCCCCGCAGCCATTCGGAAGCAACGGACACGGATTTGCACGGCTGGGAGGGATTTTCACGGATGGAGAAGGCCGACTTTTCGGAGAAGTCGAACTTCTGATCTTCCATTTCGGCTTCGATGTGGATTTCGTAGTCTGCGCCGGCGGGCCAGATGCGGTAGAGGCCGAGGATGACCTGATAGGGCCCTGCCGGGAGGGGGCCGGGGGTATAGCCGGGGGTGGCGTTGTCGGGGGTGATGGTAAATTCGCTGCGGGCCGAACCACTCCAGCCCCGAAAGCCTGCGCCGCCGGGAAAGTCGGCGCCCGCAGGGTCAAAGAGGCCGATGTCGATGACATTGCCCCCTTCGCTGCGGTTGGATGACATTGCCGCGGAGTAGCTGTAGCGGACGGTCAGACGGCGGGCTGGCTGGGGCAGATCGAAGGGGATGTAGGCGTAGTCGGAGGCGGCTTTGTCGGCCTGGGTCAGGTGGCCGGTAAGGGTGATTTTGCGCAAGGCGTTCATTCTCCGGTCAAAGTTGCGGCCAGCATCCCCGCCAGAATCAGCCCCACCTGCCAGGCCGTCACCCGGAAAAAGCGCGGCCAGAGCAGCCCCTTTTCCACCCCCGTGCGGTAATAATACTCGATGACAATCACCAGCGTCGCCCCGGCCAGACCAAAGAGCACCACACTCAACCGGTCGAGGAAGCTCACCTGCCAGTAGCCCAGACCGGCCAATTCGGCCAGGGCCACAGTCAGAATGCGCCCGAAGAAGAAGTCGGCGGCGAACAGCCCGATGGAGATGAACCAGAGCAGATAGGCGATGGGCAGGTTGGCGGGCCAACGCTGCCAGAATGCTGGGGAGCCTTTTTCTGGCAGCTTTTTCATAGCACGCCGGTCAGGCTCAGTTCTGCGACAAAGTGACAGGCCGCGCTGTGGCCGGGCGCGTATTCTTGCAAGGGGGGCGATTCCTGGCTGCAGATCTCTTTGGCATAGGAGCAGCGGGGGTGGAAGTAGCAGCCGCTGGGCGGCCGGGCCGGATTGGGTACATCGCCTTCCAGAATGATGCGGCTCTTGCGCTGGCGGGGGTCCGGGTTGGGAATGGCCGAGAGCAGGGCTTCGGTGTAGGGGTGCAGGGGGTTGCGGAAAAGCTCTTTGGTCTCGGCGATCTCCACAATCCGCCCTACATACATCACCGCCACGTGATCGCAGATGTGTTTGATCACACTCATATTGTGGGCGATGAAAAGATAGGTTAGGCCAAACTCCGCCTGTAAATCTTCGATGAGGTTGAGCACCTGGGCTTGCACCGATACATCCAGAGCGGAGACAGGCTCGTCGGCCACAATAAATTCCGGGTTCAGGGCCAGGGCGCGAGCCAACCCGATGCGCTGGCGCTGGCCGCCGCTGAAGGCGTGAGGATAGCGGTTCATATATTCCGGGCTAAGACCGACAGAGCGCAGCAGTTCGGCCACCCGGTCGTCCAGTTCCTTGCCTCGGACCACTTTGTTGATAATCAGCGGCTCGCCCACAATCTGTTTGAGTGTCAGGCGCGGGTTGAGCGAGGCGTAGGGGTCCTGGAACATAATTTGCATATCCCGGCGAAAGATACGCATCTCATCCGAGGAGAGGCTTTCGATGTGAATCGGACCCTCGACCCGGTCGTGATAGACAATCTGGCCGCCGGTGGGATCCAGCAGACGCATGACACAGCGTCCGGTGGTGGTCTTGCCACAGCCGCTCTCCCCTACCAGCCCGAAGGTGTCGCCCTTCTGGATGGAAAAAGTGACCCCATCCACCGCCTTTACGTGGCCCACCACCCGACGCAGAAAGCCCTTGCGGATGGGGAAGTGCATCTTCAGATCGGAGACTTCGAGCAGCGTTGTGCGGCTGTCCGTATTGCTTCCGTTGTTGGTATTGGGTGCCATCTCGGCCATTATCGACTCTCCGCGGGGGTTATGGGGGTGGTAGATCGCGCCATCAATTTGTCGTCGTAGAGCAGACAGCGCACCCGTTGTTCACCGTCCAGGGTAATTACCTTTGGTGTATGTACATTGCAAAGACCGGGGATCACCTCTGGGCAGCGGGGGTGGAAGGCGCAACCCGACGGCACCACCGAAGGATCGGGCACCCGGCCTTTGATCACATCCAATCGCCCCTCCACATCATCGGTCAGGCGGGGGATGGAGCGCAGCAAAGCACGGGTATAGGGGTGTTTGGGGTTGTGGAAGGTGGTGTCTACGTTTGTCTGTTCCACTACTTTGCCCAGATACATCACCGCCACTTCGTCGCACATCTCCGCCACCACCCCTAAATCGTGGGTGATGAAGATGATGCTCATGTGGGTCTCTTCTTGCAGGGCACGCATCAGGTCCAGAATCTGGGCCTGGGTGGTCACGTCCAGGGCAGTGGTCGGCTCGTCGGCGATCAACAGTGTGGGGTTACAGCTCAGGGCGATGGCGATCATCACCCGTTGGCGCTGGCCGCCGGATAGCTGGTGGGGATAGGCGTCGAACATCCGGGCCGGTTCGGGGAGATTCACCTTTGCCAGAGCATCGATGGCAATCGCTTTGCCCTCCTGCTTTGTCACCTTCTGGTGCAGGGTGATGGCCTCCATCAGTTGGCTGCCAACCGTATAAACCGGGTCCAGGGAGGTCATCGGCTCCTGGAAGATCATCGCGATTTCGTTGCCACGGATGGCGCGCATGGCCCGACCCCTGGGAGGCAGGGAAGTAATATCGATCTTTTCCACCTGGCTGCCAGTATCGTTACGCTGATAATAGGTGATTTTGCCATCGACCATCCGACCACTGCCCGGCAGCATATTCATAATGCACTGGGCGGTTACGCTCTTGCCACAGCCGCTCTCGCCCACAATGCCCAGCACTTTGCCCCGTTCCACCGAAAAGTCCACGCCGCGCAGGGCGCGGATGACACCGCTTTCGGTGAAGAAATGGGTATGCAGATTTTCAACCTGCAAAATTGTATTCTGATTATCGGCCATTCGGATTGTTCCTGGGGCTGGATGTGTGGTTGTCAAAAATCGTCGGCGCTCCAAAGTTCGGCGTGGGACGGATTGTCAATCCATCCTACAAATCAATCTTCCCGTTCCCTGCGTCGGGTTCGATGCCCAACGCCCGCAATTGGGCTGCCAGTCGTTCAGCCCGTTGGCGTTCCTGATTGGCTCTCTGGTGTTCCTGATTGGCGCGCTGGCGCTCCTGATTGGCGCGCTGGCGCTCCTGATCGGTGCGCTGCCGTTCCTGCTCGGCGCGTTCTGCGCCTGTGGGAATCAGAATACGCCTGTTATCCTGCCAACGAATCCAGACATCTTCCCGGCCTTCATAGGGGCCGCGCCAGATTGTCAAGCCCAGCCCCACCCCAGGCAGGAGGGACGGGTCAATTTCAGCGTAGGTACGCAGGCCGGGATCCAAAGCGTAGACCCGTAGCTGCCCTTCCTGGACCTGCTCCATTGGGTCAAAGATGGCGTAATAGGCGATACCCATACGGGCGTAGCCCTCCATCTTTTTGCTGGTTTCATTGCCCACCTGATTGGAGACGAGTTCGATCACCACTTCCGGCGGCTTGCCAAACTCCCAAAAGAAATAGGTCCGTTTGCCCTTAGACCACCAATCTTCGGCAATCTGTGTATCCAGGCTGAGGAAGACATCGGGTACAAGCGGCGCTTGGGTCAGAGAGGCAAACAGCCCCACATTGGCCGCGACTACAAAAGTGCGCCCCTGCCCCGGCCCAGCCCAGGAGGAATAGAGCGGCTCGGTCAACAGACGCTGTTGCTTTTCAGAGGGGAAATTGTCCACTGGCGTATCGTCCTCTGTGACAATCTGGCTGATGTCAGGGTATTCGTCCAGCGTCAACAGCCCCGACACCTCATTTGCCGCCATAGCTTCCAGAATTGCTTCTGCCATTTCTCCGCACCTTCTCCCTACTTTCAACGAGCCAACGCTGAAATCTCTCGCTCACCCCTGTCGCCCTTTGCATTTCTTAGATAGCAAAGGGATCGGCTGCGTCCCGGATGCCGTCACCGATAAAGTTGAAACTGAGGACGGTCAGGATGACAAATGCGCCGGGCAGCATCAGCCAGGGGAATTTCAAGACGACGGCTACGGTTTGGGCGTCCTGCAACAGTGCGCCCCAACTGACCGCAGGGGGCACAATCCCCAGCCCCAGAAAGCTGAGGGCCGTCTCGGCCAGGATCATACCGGGGATGGCCAGGGTGGCGATGACAATAATGTGGCTGAGTGCGTTGGGCAGCATATGCACCAGAATAATGCGCCAGTGGGACGCGCCCGCGGCTTTGGCCGCCGAGGCAAAGTCCATCTCCCGGTAGGCCAGTACCTTTGCCCGCACCTGGCGGGCCAGACTGGTCCAGCCCAGCAGGGAGAGGATAATGGAGATAAAGAAGAAGCGGGTAATCGTTGTAATGTCCGGGGGCAAGGCCGCGGCAAAAGCTGCCCACAGGGCAATCGTGGGGAAGGACATCAGCACTTCAATCCCCCGCTGCAATACTGTGTCGAATACCCCGCCGAAATAACCGGAGGCTGTTCCCAGCACAGAGCCAAAAATGAGTGTCAGGGCCACGCCGACCAGACCGACGGTCATCGACACTCGGCCACCGACGACAATGCGCGAGAACATATCCCGCCCGTTGCGATCCGTGCCCAGAAAGAAGGCGGTACCCGGCTCGTCCACACCGTAGAGATGAATATCCCCTGGAATCAGCCCGAAGAGTTTGTAGGGTTTACCCTTGACAAAAAAGTGAATGGGATAAATCTGTGTAGGGTCGTCCTTGTGGATGTAAATCAGATTCTTGGTGTCCAGGGTTGTCTCTGTGCCATAGACAAAGGGGCGCAGATGAAAGTTCCCTTCAGAATCGATGAAACGGGGTGCTTGGGGTGGGCGGGCCACAAAGTCTGGATTGGAAATGAAGTGATCGTAGGGAATCACAAATTCGGCAAAGGCGATCATTGTGTAGAGAAAGATCAGCACGACAGAGCCACCCACGGCCAGCCGATTGCGCAGAAAGCGCCGCCACATCAATTTGCCAACCGATAGCTGTCCAATATCCCCGGAAACGTTAGCCGCCTTGGCAAAGCCCGCGGCTTCGGTCGAGTCTGCTTCTTCCAGTACTGGGGTCAAAATCGCTTGTTTCGCCATTGGGGGATACCTCGAATGTAGGGCGGAATGGTATTTCTGTCGCCACAAATTTGTAGTAGAGCGCAGACGGCGGACCACCGACCACTCCCGGCAGCTTCCTCGATTGCTGTCTGCCATCTGCTGTCTACGGGTTTTAGCAGTCTACTGATTTTATTCGTAGCGGATGCGTGGGTCCACTAGGGCGAGCAGAATGTCGGCCAGAAAATTGCCCACCACCAGCATCGCAGCCAGGAACATCAGAAATGTGCCGGCCAGATACATATCCTGATTGCGCAGGGCGGCAAAATAGAGCGGCCCGGTGGTAGGCAGACCCAGTACAATCGAGACGACCAGCGAGCCAGAGATGATCGATGGCAGGCTCATCCCCAGGAGCATAATCAGGGGATGGAGCGCGTTGCGCACCGCGTGTTTGATAATCACCAGCGGCTCGCTCAGCCCCCGGGCCCGGGCCGCCTGCACATATTGCATATTCAGAATGTCGAGCAGATTGCCCCGCATAATCCGCATCAGCCCGGCTGTGCCCGATGTGCCCACCACCAGAACGGGAACCCAGAGGTGTTTGAGCAGATCGATCACTTTGGCAAAACTCCAGGGCGCGTCGATATATTCCCTGGAAAAGAGACCGGAGACGGAGAAGCCAAAAACGTTCTGGGCGATGACCATCAGCACCAGCGCCAGCATAAAGTCTGGGATGGAAAGCCCGGCCATACCCACAAAAGTGGCCGCGTTGTCACCGATCTTATACTGATGGGTGGCTGCGTAGATTCCAATCGGAATCGCCACCAGCCAGGTGAAGATAAGCGTGCCCGTCGCAATCAGAACCGTAAAGCTCAGCCGCTGCCAGATCAGGTCCTTCACTTCCCGGTTGTATTCAAAGGATATTCCGAAATCGCCCTGGACAAAGCCGGTAGCCCACTTCCAGTATTGGACGTAGACAGGCTGATCCAATCCGTAGCGACGCTTCAACGATTCCAATTCAGCATCGGCGGTCGATGTGCCCATATTTTGGCGCTGGGCCTGATAGACGTCAATATAGCTGCCCGGCGGCAAATTGATGATGAAGAAGCCGACGAAAGAGACAAAAATCATCGTCGTAATCATATAAAAGAAACGGCGGACAAAATAGGCGAGCATTGGGTGTTTTCCTCGCATTGTTTCAGGTGGCAGCCGTTGCGCAACGACTGCCACCTGCCAGATACGGATGGGGGCGATCGAACGATCGCCCCCATTTGTTCATACCCACCGGGTGGGTTTACTTCTTGTAGTACATCTGCTCGGGGTAGATTGCGCCGAAGTAGGACATAATCCATGGACCGGTGAAGCCACCCTGACCCAACTGCTCGCGGGTGGGGACGTTGCCCACTGTGTCCAGATAGGTGATGATGGACGGGGTATTGGCGACGGTGCCGATGAAGAAGGGGCCTTCTTCGATGTGGACACGGGCGATGTCCTGGCTGAGTGCCAATCGTTTGGCGTCATCCGGCTCCGCGCGGGCCGCGTCGTAGAGTTCCCACAACTTCCAGGCTGGGTCGTCTGCATCCGGCTCTTCCCGGGGCGGGTTGCGCTCCAGGGGGGCCTTGTCCAGCTCGGTGCCTTCCTTGTCGGTGCCGATGACTTTGTACCAGGCGCCGTAGAGGGGAGCCGTGCGGTTGTTGTCTACCCAGACTACCCAGTTGGGGAAGACCAGGAAGTTGGGGCCATCACCCACGCCCCAGCAGCCGCGGATGTCAAACTCGGAATTGTCCTGCATCACACCCATCTGGGCGCTGTCCACTGCAGATACCTGCACCTTCAGGCCGACCGCTTCCCAGCCTTCCTGGATGATCTCGGTCACCGCCGCATCGGTGCGGCGAGTTAGCCCATCACAGTCGATGCGCAGGGTCAATTCGTCGCCGCTGGGCAGGTCACGAATGCCGTCGCCATTGGCGTCTACTGCACCCGCCGCGTCCAGCAGGGCATTGGCCTTGTCCAAATCAAACTCAATCGCCAGATCACGCCACTGGGCGTAGAGGTCCTTGCCCACGTCGTCGGAGAATTCGATACCCTTGGGACTCATTGTGCCGGTGGTCTTCTCGCCTGTGCCAAAGTAGACAATCTTCTGCACTTTGTCCCGGTCGATAGCGTGGGAGAGGGCCTTGCGGAAGTCCTGGTTGCGATAGAGTGCCCGCTTCTGGGGGTCCTGATGGGTCCAGTTGGGGTAGACCATCACGCCGGTGCCACCGCCGCTGTCGAACAGGTCTGTGATCAGGCCGACAGTCGCTTCGGCATCCCGGAAGACGGAGAGTTCGCTCAACGCGTGGGAGGTGCAGGGGCGGAAACACATCTCCTGATCGCCAGCCAGTACGCGCAATTTGTTGACTTCCAGGTTTTCGACGAATGTGACGTCAACCCGGTCGATATAGGGTAGCTGGTTGCCGGCTGTGTCCACGGCATAGTAGTAGGGATTGCGCTCCATCACCAGCCGGGTGCCCGGTTCATAGGTGACGGGCATCCAGGGCAACATCACCGGGATTTCCGGATTGGAACGCCAATCCACCTTTTTGTCGAACTCTTCGTAGGTGGTCACAGCGCTGTTGTATTTGGGGTGGAACTGCTCCATATAGTGCTTGGGCACAAAGAGCCGTTCGCCTGCCGGTGTCACGCCGTTGGGCCACATAGCCAGGCGATCCAGGAAGAGGGGGGCAGGTGCAGCAAAGTTGAACTTGGCCGTATAGTCGTCAACTTTGGTGATGACGACCGATTTGCCGCCGGCAATCAGATAGTCCGGGGGAACGTCTGAATGGTCCGGGTTCAGAACCATATCTTCCCACCAGAAGAGCAGATCATCCACTGTGAAGGGCGCGCCATCGGACCAGCGGGTTCCTTCGCGGAAATAGAGGGTATATTCGGTCTTGTCGTCGTTGAAATCCCAACCTTTGGCCAGACCGGGTTTCTTGCCCAGACCGTCCTGCACCCAATGGACGGGCGAATAGCTGTACATCGCCATCGACAAATGGCCGCCATCCTTCGATGTGTCGAAGCGATGCCAGGTGCCGCCATATTGACCGATTTCGCTGTAGGGTTCAATCACCAGAGGTTCGGCGGGGATGCGTTCTTCCAGGGGGGGGAGCGTGCCAGCCAGCACCATTTCGTGCAGGGCGGGCGCTTCGTGTACATCACCCATCGCTGCCGGGGCGGGTGCTTCGGCGGCGGCGGGTGCGGCTGCGGGGGCTTCCGCCGCGGCCGCAGGCGCTTCGGCCGCGACCGGAGCTTCTTCGGCAGCAGGCGCGCCACAGGCCGTCAGGGCCAGGGCGAGCAACGCGACCAACAAAAACATCCATCTTCGATTCATTTGGTTGCCTCCAACTAATGTGTACTGCCCGGTTAAAAATCTGATTCGTTCCACGTGTCCGCCACAGAATGCAGCGACGAACCTGAAGAGACACAAACTTCTTTGTTTCCGATTCAGAGTGTTGCTGTTACACCTCCTGTCGGTTATTGGGGAATAGGTGGAGAATGGGAATACAACGAAACTGTATATTGAAAATCTGACCGGAGGCTCAAAAACCAAAACGGCTGTGGTGGGGGAACAGCCAGTAACGGTTTGTTTGGAACGAGACTTCTGGACAAATTTTTCGTTGTCAAAGTTGGGCAAATAGCCAACCCGAGATGCCTTGCCAGGCAAATGGACTTACAAAAGTGGTGCGTGTACGAATTGGGGGGGTGTGTAGTATTTTCTTCAAAAGTAGTATAGATTGTTCTTTGTCATTCGTCAAACCTGGAAAAATCCGATCAAAAGGATCGGGATAATGTGGAGGCAGATTGGCGCAGAAACAACGACCTGAGCAGATTCATCCCTTCGACAGGCTCAGGACAGCGCAGCGCCAATCCGCTTTTACGGCGTCATCCGCGTCCTATTTTTCAGGGCGTTACGCAGCCAGCAGCGTTACCTCTTTTCGCCCAAAACAATTGACGAAAGTGGGCAGTCGTGATATGGTAACGCGGCTGTTTGGCGCAGACGCCAAATGAATTACAGCGACGTTGGCCGGGCGCTGTGGCCCAGCCCGGTTTACCTATAGCAGGCCAGACCGACGCGGCAGGCGTCGGCATTTTCTTTCAGAAGCAGGAGATAACGAAGCGTATGCAAGCAACCCTACCCCCAACCCGGACGCAGCCTTTGGCTGCTTGGGTCGAACAGCCCGACCCCCGCAAAATTTTGCAGGAAGTGGACCCGGACATCTACAACGCCATTGAGCTGGAGCGCAAGCGCCAGAGCGACGGCATCGAACTGATCGCCAGCGAGAATTATGTCTTCCCCGCGGTGCTGGCCGCGGCGGGCAGTGTGCTCACCAACAAATACGCCGAGGGCTACCCAGGCCGGCGCTACTACGGCGGCTGTGAATTTGTAGATGTGGCCGAGCAGATTGCCATCGACCGGGCCAAAGCGCTCTTTGGTGCGGAGCACGCCAACGTGCAGCCCCATTCCGGCGCGCAGGCCAACGCGGCCGTCTATATGGCTCTGCTCCAGCCCGGCGACACTGTGCTGGCGATGAAACTGGACCACGGCGGCCATCTGAGCCACGGCTTTCATCTGAACAGTTCCGGTCACTACTACAATTTTGTCCACTACGGGCTGAATCCCCAGACCGAGCAGATCGACTACGACGAAGTGGAGCGGCTGGCGAAGAAACACCGGCCCAAATTGCTGCTGGTGGGGGCCAGCGCCTATCCCCGCCACTTCGACTACCCCCGTCTGCGCCAGATTGCCGACGAAATAGGCTGTCTGCTGATGATGGATATGGCCCACGTGGCCGGGCTGGTGGCGACGGGGCTGCACCCGGACCCGCTCCCCTATTGCGATGTGGTGACGACGACGACCCACAAGACCCTGCGTGGCACCCGGGGTGGTCTGATTCTGAGCCGGGAGAAGTTTGCCAAAGAGATCAACCGGGCCGTCTTCCCCGGTATGCAGGGCGGGCCGCTGATGCACATTATCGCGGCCAAAGCCGTCGGTTTTAAGCTGGCGATGCAGCCTTCGTTCAAAGTCTATCAACAGCAGGTGTTGACCAATGCCCAGGCTCTGACCAATGCGCTCCAGGCCGAGGATATTCGTATTGTCAGCGGTGGTACAGACAATCACCTGCTGCTGGTGGACTTGAACAGCCTGGGCGACGATGTGACTGGCAAGGCTGCGGAGAAGGCGCTGGACAACGCGGCCATTCACACCAACAAAAATATGATTCCCTTCGACCCCAAGCCCGCGCTGGTCACCAGCGGTATCCGGCTGGGCAGCCCGGCCGCCACCACCCGGGGAATGGGTGTGGCCGAGTTCCAGCAGATCGGACGCTGGATTGCGGCTGTGGCCCGGGAGCCGGGCAACACAGCCCTGCAAGAGGCCGTGCGGGGCGAAGTGCTGGCGATGGTGCAGGCGTTCCCTGTGCCGGCCTAGAGAGAAATCAACCGCAAAGGCACAAAGAGACGAAGAAAAAACCAGAAATTCTCTGATCTTCTTCGTCTCTTTGTGCCTTTGTGGTTATGCAGACCAGTTGTATGGTTTCCCGTCCGTCCCCCGCTCGTTGCTCGCCCACAACCCAATCACAAAGCGAGGTCGGTATGTCCACACGTTCCGCGTCGACAGCCAGCGCACTACCTGTTGACGACCGCAAAGAGCTATTCAGTTGGTATTTCTACGACTGGGCCAATTCGGCCTTTTCGACAACCGTTGTTACAGTCTTTCTCGGTCCTTATCTGACGAATATCGCCAAAGCGGCCGCGGACGCCCAGGGGCTTGTCTATCCCCTGGGGATTGCCGTCTTTGCCGATTCATTTTTCCCCTATATCGTCTCGCTCTCTGTACTTTTGCAGGTCTTTTTCCTGCCCATCCTGGGGGCCATTGCCGACTATTCCCATCTGAAAAAGCATATGCTGGGCTTTTTCGCCTACCTGGGCGCGCTGGCTACAATGTCCCTCTACTTTTTACAGGGAGAAAATTATCTGCTGGGCGGTGGGCTTTTTCTCCTGGCAAATCTGAGCTTTGGCGCGTCGATTGTCTTCTACAACGCCTTCCTGCCGGAAATTTCGTCCCTGGAAAAGCGGGATACAGTCTCGTCTCAGGGCTGGGCCACGGGTTATCTGGGCGGGGGGATTCTGCTGGCCGTGAATCTGGTGCTTTTTCTCAACGCGGAAAACTTCGGTGTTTCCACCGGCCACGCGGTGCGTATCAGTATGGCGTCGGCGGGCCTCTGGTGGGCGATCTTTACGATTATTCCGCTGATGAATCTGAAGCGGCGACAGCCTCTCAAGAGTTTGCAGCCAGGTGAGAATTTTCTCACTGTGGGTTTTCGTCAATTGGGCCATACCCTGGGCAATCTGCCCAAATATCCCCAGACTCTGCTCTTTCTGGTTGCCTATCTGCTCTACAACGACGGCATCCAGACGGTCATTGCCCTTTCGTCCCAGTTTGGCAATCAGGAGTTGGGCATCGGTGAATCATCGCTGATTGCGCTGATTCTGATGGTCCAATTTGTGGCCTTTGGCGGCGCGCTCTTTTTCGGCTATCTGGCCGGGAAGATCGGCACAAAACGGGCCATCCTGGCCAGTCTGGTCATTTGGAGTCTGACTGTCTTTTATGCCTATGCTTTTTTGCAGACCGAAACCCAGTTCTTTGTGATGGGCGCGGTGATCGCCATCGTGCTGGGCGGCAGCCAGGCCCTGAGCCGTTCTGTCTTCTCCACAATGATTCCCAAAGGCCAGGAGGCCGAGTATTTCAGCCTCTACGAGATCAGCGAACGGGGCACCAGTTGGATCGGCCCACTGGTCTTTGGCCTGGCTTTGCAGAACACCGGCAGCTATCGGATCGGTATCCTCTCGGTTGTCATCTTCTTCATCGCCGGTCTGGTATTGTTGCCCTTTGTGGACTTCCACCGGGCGGCGGTAGAGGCGGGGAATGCGGAGTAGAAAAGCTATTGCGTATTTCGTATTGCATAAGGTGACGAGGCCACGATTTACGTGCGAAAACGTGAAGACGTGAAACGTGAGATCACGTGACGGCACCTCACGTTTCACGTTTCAGTTGGTTGGCCGACCGACTAACGCCTGTGCGTTAGTTCCTCTTGCGTGCGAAGACGTGACGACACCTCACGTTTCACGTCTTCACGTTTCAATTAGTACGTCCCGTCATAGGCGCTGCCCGTGACGGCATCCAGCACAATCAGTTGATGATCTTTCAAGTCGTCCCAATGGCCTCTGGCCCCCACCAGCGCGGGAATGCCCAACTCCACCGCGGCCAGGGCAGCGTAGCTCTCTCGCCCTGGCTCCGCGGTAATCAGTCCACCCACCTGATAGACCAGCTCGGCCCAACCGGGATCGATCTTCTCGGCCACCAGAATATCCTGGGTAGTGACGGTGACCGAATCGCAGCTCTGGCCCGGTTTCATGCGGATCACCCGCCCACTGGCCCGGCGATTGCCCACCCCTTCCCCAGTGACCAGCACCCGGGCAATTTTGCGCACGGTCATCAGATTGGTGGCGCCAGGAATCCCACCCACAACACCGCCCGTCACCAGCACAATATCCCCCTGATCCACATAACCGGCCCGGTGGGCCAGCCGCACCGCATCTTCCACCACTTCGTCGGTGGTGTTCATCCGTCGCCCCAGAATTGTATAGACGCCCCAATAGAGGGCCAATTGGCGATGGACTACCGGGCTGGGGGTGACTGCGATAATCGGCACATCTGGCCGATAGCGGGCCAGTTTCTTGGCTGTGGAGCCGCTGACTGTCGGTGCAATGATAGCCGCGGCGTTCACTTCCAGCGCGGTGGCAACGGTGGCCCGGCTGACGGCACCGGCGATGGTTACGGCCCGGCTGCCCGCAGTGTGGGGTCTGGGTTGGGGCGACATAGCCCGCACCCGCTCGGCCTCTTCGGCAATTTTTACCATTGTTTCCACAGAACGCACGGGATAGTGGCCCGATGCGGTTTCACCGGAAAGCATAATCGCATCGCTGCCGTCCAGCACCGCATTGGCTACGTCGCTGGCCTCGGCCCGGGTGGGGCGGGGGTTGCGAATCATCGAATCCAGCATCTGTGTAGCAGTGATGACCGGCACGTCGGTCTCGTTGCAATAGGTGATGATCATTTTCTGCACCATCGGCACGGCTTCCGGGCTGGTTTCTATACCCAAATCGCCCCGGGCTACCATAATTCCGTCGGATGCTTCGATGATCTCCCGAATGTTGCGCACGGCTTCGGGTTTTTCGATTTTAGAAATGATCGGCGTTGTGCGGCCAAAACCAGCCTTGCCCCGGATCAATTTGCGCAGGTCTTCCACATCCTGGGCCTGGCGTACAAAACTGAGGGCTATCCAATCCACCTGTTGATGAAGCAGAAATTCCACATCGGCAATGTCTTTGGGGGTGAGGGAAGGAATTTCCAGCCGGGAATGGGGCAGGTTCATCCCTTTATTGTCGTGCAGGACGCCCCCGACAATGACCCGGGTGGTAATATCTTCCCCTGATGTGCCAGTTATTTCGATCTCCAGCAGCCCGTCGTCCAGCAGAATGCGTTCGCCAGGGCGCACCATTCCGGGTATCTCTTGGTTCTGCAGGGGGACCCGACCCGGTTCACCGATAATCTTCGCTGTGGTGAGAATCAACTCTTCACCAGCCTTCAGGGGTACGCCGCCCTCCTGCATCTTCCCTACCCGCAGTTTTGGGCCTTGCAAATCACCCAGAATTGCGATAGGTTTGTTGCGTTTTTGGGCCAGATCGCGGATTTGCTGAATGTTAGCTGCGTGGTAAGCGTGGCTGCCGTGGCTCATATTCAGCCGCGCCACATTCATTCCTGCCGCGATTAGCTGCTCCAGCACATTTGGATCGTCGCAGGCCGGCCCGATAGTACAGACAATTTTCACACGCAGCATAATTTCCCCCGAACGTCAACGATGAGAACGCGAATCGACATAACTCGGCCTATTCAATATCCGTGGCAGGACGATGCGCCGCCTCTTTTTCCGCTTCGTACAGTGTCCGCTCTCCGGCGTCGTGGCGGGCACGGGACTCGTCAAAGGCGTCCTCGCTCATACCCAGCGGGCGCTCATCCCCCAGTGTCTTGTGCAACCCCAGCCGCAGCCCTTTTAGCGTGCGTTCCAGGGGCAGTTCGCTGTGGGTTTCGGCAAAAGTGGTGACGGCTGTTTCCGGGTCCAGCGGGGCCAGCCCATAGCGGGCGGCCAGAAGCTCCCGGTGTTTGGCAATCCAGAGGTAGAGGTCGGCTTCTGTGCGGCCAGGGAAATGCTCCAGCACTTGCTGGCTGCGGATAGCTTCCACCACAGGCAGGTACACATTGTCATACCAGCTTGCCACACCTGCCGCCGGGGAGAGCCACTCCTCGCGATCTTCCCGTTCCAACTCCAGATTGCGCAGATAGGTATGCACTTCGATGTGATGAAGCAATACTTCAAAACGGCCCGGGACTGTCATGCAGATGTCCGCGCCTGGATAGAGCAGGTCCAAATGGGTTTGGGCCATAAACTCGGCATATTCGATTTTGATGATCCAGAGGTCCCGCTCAAAGTCGGACAGAGAGAGGGGGATAGGCGTCGCCAGTTCGGTCACATAGGCTTCAATATCGGGTATGTCGTTGGCTCGGGCTACGCTGACCCGGTGATTGCCATCCCGCACAAAATAGACATCGCCCAGTTTGTATAATTCGACAGGCGGTACACCCTCCAGCGCATGGAGCGCTGCATCCAGCCTGGCCCAGCGCTGGCTGCTTACATTGGAGCGGGGCAAAAACTCCCGGGTGAAGTCGTAATAACGCCCGACACTGCCCACGATCTTTTCCAGAGGCACATTCTCAATCCGGCGGCTGATCTCCTGGCGCGCCTTCAGACGGCCGGCCACCTCCTCAAAGCTGACCAGATTTGTATTTGTGCCTGTGATTAGCCCCAGCAGGTCGGCTAGTTGGGCTTTACGCAGGCTGCGGTTGTAATGTTCCCGGCTTACGGCGGCCAGATAATCAGTACTCATTGTTTCCATTTCGTCTGTCCAACCCAGGACAGTTCTTTATGCGCGGTTGTGCGCCACGGGCAATGAAAAGCGGACGCAGATTGACGCTGAAACAGATGAGCTGCACTGGTTTTATCCGCGAAAATCAGCCCTTTCCGCGTCATCAGCGTCTGTAACCCGCACTGTTAGTGCGGGCTGGCGCAAGCTAACAGCTTGCGTTACTGGCTATTTTCACATCAGTTGTACACGAGGGAACACACCCATAATCAATGAAAATCAGGGCTTGGTCATCGTTCGGGCCAGACCTGTCAGGTGCGCAGGTGGAGCAGTCTGGAAATCCACCAGAACTTAATTTATGCACCTGACAGGTCTGGCGAGTAGCCGAAACGATGACCAAGACCGAAAATCAAAACGCAGATTACGCCGATGCCGCAGATTTTATCCGTGTCTATCCGTGTTTATCCGTGGCTATTTTCAGAACGGATTAAAGAAAGCAGGTGATCAACAGCCCGTTTCGGCTGCTCACCTGCTTCCCGTTGCAGTCTCATTTGTCTCATTTGAGTGATAAGAGACAGGCCCACTGGAGCAGAACCTCCGGGGTTTTGCGATCTGTTGGCTGCTTTACTACCGGTAGGTAATAGTATCTGTGGGACGCACCACCTGAATCCAACTTTGTCCTGGTTTGAGAGGAACGTTCTGTTCCCCCAACCCCAGCCAGCGGGGTGGGCTTTCATCGTTGGCCCGCCACGTACCCTCATAGACCCGGCCATCCCGGAAAATGCGAAAATCACCAAAACCGTACAGATCGACATTCACACCCTTTGTGCCCAGGCTGTCCTCCACAATATCAGTGAGGGTGTGGTTGGCAAAGAGAACAATCACATTGTCGGTGACGATCTGACTGCCGGTCTCGTTGTCGATATGGGGCTGACCGCCCTGGTAGCGCACATACTGATTGCGCTGGGCATCATAGCGCCATTCCACCTGACTGCCTCCGGGATAGGGTATTTGGACAACACTGGCCTGGCCTGCATCAAAAGTGGCCGGAGTCTCGCTATAAACAAAGCCGGGCCGGCTCCATTGCTTGTCCTGGTTCACAGATTGCAGCCAGCGGCGCACCCCATCTGTGCTGCTCTGGAGACGGGTGCGGTAGTCCGTGCCCACGCTGGAGAAGTAGACTGTATTGCTGGGGTCGTCGATGTCCGCGTCCAGATAGGGAAAGCCAACTTCGTTCTTGAGCAGATAACGGATCTCATCGCTGCCGCCGGAACAGGCCAGCACCCCGTCATACATCTGAGTCATCCAGATATTTGGCATACGCGCGCTGCGCACAGGGCCAACCCGGTCGGCGTTCTGGCTCTGGTAGAGCGCCGTAATACGGGTCATCGTAAAGCCGTCCACAATGTATTCGTAGAGCAAATCAGCTCTGCCCAGGCCATAATGGGCCGAGCGCCCCACCACATCGTTGTTGATGCAGATGAAGACCGGGCGCTTCTGCAGGATGGCTGCATCTTCCACTACCTTGCCCGTGAAAGGGGCCACGTTGGCCGGCGGGGGTGTAGCCGTCGGTGGCTCTGGCGTGGGTGTCGGCGCTGCCGGCGTATCCGTAGCCTGAGCTACGGGCTGCGGCGTGGAAATCACCGGTTCCCCCGGGGGCAGGGATGTCTTTGTGGGTGTGGGGGTGGCCGTAGAATCATCGCTGCCACACCCGGCCAGGATCAACAGCACCCCCAGCAAAAACAGGGGCAGCCACCTGTGGGCGGCTGTAAAGCGTCGGTCCTTTTTGCTTCGGGACAAATACAAAGATTGGATCATAGAAAAGCCAATATCGCTAAACTGGGAGTCGTAATGGAAACCTGCAACCGGCAACGGGCGACAAATCCACGGGAAAGTATACCACAGCCCGGACAGAATCAATACTGAATTGGCTGGCTGTGTTACAATCCCTTTTATGAAGAATGACCTGCCCGCGGAAATTGCCCAGATAGCGCCCCGGCTTGCGCCCGGTCTGGATTTTCTGGCCCGGCGTCGGATGCTTCTGCCTGGGCTGCTCTTTTTTGCGGCCCATCGCCCGCTCTCTTTTTTAGCTGGCCAGGCGCTCTGGCTCTCCAGCCCTCTGGAATTGCTCATCCCTGGGCTTGGGTTAGAAGGGTGGGCTGCCCTTTTCAGCCATCCCCAGGGCGGGCTGGTGCTGGAAAAGCTTTTGGCCGCTAGCCTGGAAAATCCGTCACAAGCGTCAGGAGGCGACGGCGCATGAATCCCTATGCCAATCCCCGCTCGCTCTCCGCTCTGTGGCGCAGACACCTGGAGATGGCTCTGGAAGCTGGTGAAAATCCGGTGATCGCTCTGGGGTGGGATACCCTGCATCCCGACAGCCTCTTTGGCCTGGCCGCGCTGCATCGGCTGGCAAACAATCGGCCAGGGGCGGTTGTGCCCTGGATTGTGGCTGGCGGCGAGGGTGATCTCTGGCTTTTGGCGGCAGCCCAGTGGCGCAGAGAAGGGCAGGCAGGCCCGCTCTATGGGGGCAACGACAGCGCAACCTTTGCCGCAACGCTCAACCTGACCGAGATTGGGGACCAACAGAGCCAGCGCCTGCCCGGTGGAATGGCCTGGCTATTGACTCCCACTGCCACGTCGGGCAGCGAGCGTTCCGAAGGCGAATATCTGCCCTTTGCTCTTGCGCCGGAGGATTTTTCGCCTCTGCCCGCACCATCAGCAGACCCGGATTGGACGGAAAAGGCGGAGGGCTGGGCCAGCGCGTTGCTGGCTTTGGGCCTGTTGCTGGCAGCTTTCATTGGATCACTATAACAAAGCTCGATTATTCGATACAGCAGTCGGGGAGACTGAACAGTGAGTACAAAATACTATGGCGGTCAGGCGGTGATTGAAGGGGTGATGATGCGGGGGCGCAAGTCTATGGCCGTGGCCGTACGCAACCCCCAAAACGCGATTGTTTTGCACGAAGAACCCCTGACCGCCGCTATCTACACCAGCCGCTGGGGGCAATGGCCCTTTGTGCGGGGGCTGGCAATGCTCTGGGACGCTCTGGGGCTGGGAATGCGGGCGCTGATGTGGAGCGCCGATGTGGCGATCCAAGAGGAGGGGCAGGCCGAACCGATTGAGTTTTCCGGGCCAGTGGCCTGGACGACGATTGCCGCCAGCCTGGCCTTTGCCATCGGTCTCTTTTTTCTCTTGCCCACCTATGCCAGCCAATTCCTGGCTGGCTATTTCAATGACCACGCGGTGGTGGATGCTATCTTTGAAGGGGGGATTCGTCTGCTGCTCTTTGTCCTCTATCTCTGGGCCATTGGCCTGATGCCGGACATTCGCCGGGTCTTTGGCTATCACGGCGCCGAACACAAAACCATCAACGCCTACGAGGCCGGCGAAGAGCTGACCGTTGCCACTGTGCAGCGTTACAGCGTGCAGCACACCCGCTGTGGCACCAGCTTTCTGCTCTATGTGCTGGTGATCAGCATCTTCCTCTTTGCGCCCCTCACCTTTGCCGGAATCGAGCCGGGCTGGCTGGCCCTGCTCCTGCGTTTTGTCACCCGGCTGCTGCTCATCCCCATTGTGGCGGGGATTGCCTACGAGATCATCCGTTTCAGCGCTGCCCACGACAAGAACCCGCTGATGCGTGGCCTGATCGCACCCGGTCTGCTCCTGCAAAAACTGACAACCCGGGAGCCGGACGACGGGATGGTTGAATGCGCCATTGCCGCCCTGCACCCCGTCCTGGCCGCGGATAAAGCCGCAGCCCAGGCCCAGGCCAACCCCGCTTCTGTATAACCGATCGTACCTGTTCAGCCACCCCACCCTACCCCTCCCCATTCCAGACAGGGAAGTAGATCGGCTCCTCCCCTACTGTGGGGGCGGTTGGGTGGGGGTGAGCAGTTATAACCGATCAGGGCCGCAGACCCTCTACCACAAAGGCTTCCCCTTCGATTATTACCCGGTCGCCTTCGTGTAGTTGGCGACCGCGCCGGGTCTCCACCTCTCCGTTGACCGAAACCGATCCCTCCTGAATCAGATGTTTGGCTTCGCCGCCAGACATCACCGCACCTACGCGTTTAAGAAATTGGTCGAGTTTGATGGTTGGATCCATTGGGTATGCTTTCCGATTGGTTTGGATACTGAATTCTGCGGCAGGCGAGAGTGATCTCCTGCCCTGAAAATAACCATTCGTACGTCGGACTGTTAGTCCGACCAGCGACGTTGCAGGCCCGTCGGAC
>JAHDWH010000012.1:0-19045 GCA_023384455.1 Caldilineaceae bacterium
CATTCGTACGTCGGACTGTCAGTCCGACCCGTGACGTGGCAGGCCCGTCGGACTGACAGTCCGACCTACATTTTCACCCCTGCCCTGAAAATAGCCATTCGTACGTCGGACTGTCAGTCCGACCCGTGACGTGGCAGGCCCGTCGGACTGACAGTCCGACCTACATTTTCACCCCTGCCCTGAAAATAGCCATTCGTACGTCGGACTGTCAGTCCGACCTGCAACAGAACGGGCCAGTCGGACTGACAGTCCGACCTACATTTTCACCCCCTAGGGTGGGGTGGCTGAACAGGTAGAAACGGATAGGGCTTGCAGTTCGATGCGCAGCGTAAGGTGAGTTGAAATAATTCTATGTAATACTTGGCAGGGAAGTACAGGAGTACGATTGCCAGATAGTGCATTGGCAGATATACTCAGATTGATATAGTGTTTTTTTGATGGTAATAATCAAATGGTGAGGTCCTTCGTGAATGTTATCTCTACAGCCGTGCTTTTGCTGGCCGGCAACGACCCCCGCTACGCTGACGAAACAGAGCATATTCCCTATGGGTTGCTGGAAGTAGATGGCCGCACGCTGCTGCAATGCGCTATCGATCAGTTGCGGCAAGGGGGGATGAAGCGAATCATTATCGTCACCGGTCAACGCAGCCGCTCCCTGGCCGCGCTATCCCAAACCCCGGGTGTGGAAGTAATCTACGACGCTCTGTTTGCGGATTTTGGGTCGATGTTTGCCTTGCGCCGTATCGCCCCCTTCATCCACTCCTTCCCCTTCCTTCTGGTGGAGTCCACCCTTCTCTTCGAATCCCGGGTGGCCAGGTTGGCCCACGGGATGACATCTCCCAATGGTATCGTCGTTGCCGAAACCAATAAGGCTGTCACGGGAATTCTGGCGGAAGCAACGAACAGCAGACTGCTTGCCCTCACCCGCAGCCAAATTCCCGCGCAGGCCCGATCTGCGGGGAGCTACCTTTCCCTGGGCATTCTCAAGATTTCCCGCCATCTCTTCGCCGAAATGCTGGCCTTTGCCGTCCAACGCACCTACACCGACCCCTTTCTGGACTATGTGGAGTGTGTCAATGGCGTAGCCCCCGCGGTCGATATTCGCCTGGCGGTTGCCTCGACCCACCTGTGGAGCCGCATCAACAGCCGCCCGGATGTTGACTGGGCGCTGAACCACCTCTATCCGCGCATCCTCCAGCAACAGCAGCACCCCAGCCTATAGCCTGGTAACTGCACACCCCCACCCAACCTCCCCCACTGTAGGGGAGGAATCGATCCAGTTCCCTCCCTGGAATGGGGAGGGGTAGGGTGGGATGGCTGAACAGTTGCATAGCCTGCGCCCCCAGAGTTGCCGAACCGAAGATTCTCCCGTAGACTACTATACAGGCTGCCGGAACGTGAGGTGTCGTCACATACTCTCACGTTGTAACTGCTCACCCCCACCCAACCTCCCCTGCAGTAGGGGAGGAGTCGATCCACTTCCCTCCCTAGAATGGGGAGGGCTAGGGTGGGGTGGCTGAACAATTACCTCACGTTTCACATCTTCACGTCTTCACGTCTTCACGTTTCACGTCTTCACGTTTCACGTTTCCGCACGCAAATCGTGGCTGCGCCACCTTATATATTTCTACCGGACAGTACTACGTTCCGTCTATGCGATCCTTTTCCGAGCTACTCAGAACCTACACCGAACAGACGGGGATCAGCGACGCCGAATTGGCCCGGGCTATCGGCGTGCGTCGCCAGACGATCTTTCGCTGGAAAGAGGGCACAGTCTCTCGCCCGCGCAGCCGGGAAGATGTGTTGGCCCTGACCCATAAATTACGACTGACACCAGCCGAAACCGATGAACTTCTGATCGCAGCAGGCTTTCACCCCGAAGGTGACCGCCCGACCCCAGCGCCGTTACCAGCATCTCCTGACCCAATCCCCGACGAAGCGCTTCGGGCCCAGCTACCCACAACCTTTCCCGCTGTCGATAGGGAGACGAAGAAGAACGCAGAGATTCCAGAAGCCTTCTCTGGCTCCCGGCTTCTGTGGCTGGCTGCCAGCGGGATTCTGCTCTTGGCCCTGCTGGCCGCTGTCTGGTTTTTCCGCGGGGAGCCGCTTCCCCTGGCCGCGCCCGGCGAGACACTGGTGATCGTCGGCCAGTTCACAAACTTCACCGGCGGCCAGGTCGGTTTCAATGTGGCCGGGCGTATTGCGGATCCTCTGCACCAGGAGATCGAAAACGCACAACTGAGCGGCGTGCGGGTGGCCGTCTGGTCGAACCCCATTCGTTCGGAGGCCGAAGCCCAATCTCTCCTGGCCCGTTCCGCGGCCTGGATGATCATCTGGGGTGAATTTGACAGCGGGCGCGTCCTCGCCCGCTTCACCCAGAGCGAAGGGACGACCTCGCCCCCCGCGCTGGAGTCGCTGGTCGCTTCACCCGACGATCTCTTTGCGACGATCAATACAGCATTACCCCAGGAGGTACGCTATCTGGCCCTGTTGACCCTGGGGGCGCTGTATGCCGATACGGGAGACTATCCCCGTGCCCGCGCGGTTTTGGTCCGGGCCAACACAACCCCACCCCAGGAACGGGACGCACAGGTTACGCTTCTCTTCCGCCTGGGGCTTGTCCACCAGTTGGGCGAAAACCCCCAGACCGACGAAACTATCGGCTATTACACCCAGCTTCTACAGTTGGCCCCCGATCACCTATTGGCCCGCTACAACCGGGGACTGGCCTACCTCGCCCGCAATCAGGCCGGGGATTGGGATCGGGCCGTGGCCGACTTTGACGGGGTGATTCAACGCAGCCCCGGCTATCTGGCGGCCCGCATCGGGCGGGGTGTCGCCTTTCTCTATCGTCGGGAGCCGGGCGATGAAGAGGCGGCCCTGGCTGACTTTGGCTATGTAATCGAACGGGATGACCAGCGCCCGATGGCCTTCTATAACCGGGGGCTGCTTGCCATTCGCCGCAACAATCGCTCCCTGTGGGAAGGTGATCTGCTGCGCACTATCGAATTAGCCCCAGACTTTGCGGGGGGCTACAGCGCGCTCTGTTGGGGATATGTGCTGGACGCAGAAGCCCAGGCAGCCCTGCCCCCCTGTGAGCGGGCGCTGGCCCTGGGCGCACAAGAAGCCCTGCACAGCCGCAGCCTGGCGTATGCCGCAAGCGGCGACTTGGCCCTGGCCGCCGCAGACCTGCGCGCTTTTCTGGCCTGGCTGGATCAGCAGCCCGCGGCCAGCCCCTACGGCATCTACGCCGGACCAAGTGCCCAATGGCTGGCCGAGATGGAAGCGGGCAAGAATCCCCTCACCCCGGAACTACTCTCCAATCTGCGTCAGGAATAGTGCAACACCACAGCAAAACAGCGGGGAAACTTTCGTTTCCCCGCTGTTTTGTGCTACCAACGAACTACCGCCGTCACGGTTACAGTCACTGTGTCGCTTTCCGGCGCGAATATTGCGGGCAGGGGAACAATATTGGAGATGACGGGTAGAAAGAGCAGTTTTGAAGACACGTGTCCCTATTGTACACGGCTTTGCCCAAAGTCAAAATGTCCTGGATCACACCGGGTGCATCCCAAGAATGAGGCAAGCGATTCCGGGAATCAACCAAACCGATTGTCTATACCGGAGGTCGTCTGGTCGATTCCCGGAATCAACCCACCCGCGCCCTCAATCTGGCACGCACCCGACCACACCTGCCCCGCATCTTTTGGGGTTTGCCAGGGTGCGTTTCAAGTGAGGGGTGCGCACCTTCCCGGAAGGTAAAAATTGAGTGGCGGCCCAGGGGAGGGCGTGATACAATGGCAGCCGTCGCATCCGTTGGGATTAAGAACGAAATTGAACGATTCAAAGTGCCTGTTCAGTCACCCCACCCTACCCCTCCCCATTCCAGGGAGGGAACTGGAGCGACTCCTCCCCCACAGTGGGGGAGGTTGGGTGGGGGTGAGCAGGTACGATTCAAATCAGCCGCTTGCAGAGGAGACCCCAATGCCACACCCCCGACCCAACCTGCTCTACATCCACACCGACCAGCACAGCCCCCACGTCACCGGCTGCTATGGCGACCCCCTGGTGGAGACGCCGAATCTCGACCGGCTGGCCGCGGGGGGCGCGCTCTTTGAAAATGCCTACTGCTCGTCGCCCATCTGTGTCCCCTCCCGGATGGCGATGCTTTCGGGCCGCCATCCCTATCAGAACGACTGCTGGACAAACGAGCACATTCTGGACTCCGGCATCCCGACGATTGCCCACGCGATGGGTGCGGCCGGCTATCGGCCTGCCCTGGCCGGGCGGATGCACAGCCTGGGGCCGGACCAGTTGCGGGGCTATGCCGAGCGCTTTGTGGGGGATCACAGCCCCAACCACCTGGGCAATCGGGGGCCGGATCGGGGCGTGCTGGAAGGGACAGCGGGACCCCAGCGCATCAGCCTGCAAAAATCCGGGCCGGGGCAGATGGGTTATCAGGTGCATGACGAGGATGTGACCGCGGCCGCGGTGGACTTTCTCAACCGCCAGGGGGTGCAGAAGCGGGCCGGGCTGCTGGCCCAGCCCTTCTCCCTGACCGTCGGTCTGATGATGCCCCACCCGCCCTACGTGGCCCGGGCCGAGGATTACGACCGCTACGCGGCGGGGATGACACTGCCCCGCAAGCCCGGCCCCTTTGCCAGCGTCGCCCATCCCCATCTGCGCTGGTGGCGCACAAAGACAGGAATCGAGGAAGTGACTGACGCCGAAATCCTGCGCGCCCGGGCTGCCTATTGGGGACTGGTCCACCGGGTGGACTGTCTGGTGGGGGAGATACTGGCTGCGCTCAATGCCAACGGTTTCGGCGAGGATACGCTGATTGTCTACACATCGGATCACGGGGATATGCAGGGGGAGCACGGCCTCTGGTGGAAGCACGTCTTCTATGAGGAGTCGGTGCGGGTGCCGTTGATTGTCAACTGGCCGGGGGTTGTGCCGCCGGGCCAGCGCAGCCAGCGGGTGGTCAGCGCCCTGGACGTGGCCGCCACCCTGCTGGACGGCATCGGCGCGCCGGCCCTGCCCAACTCAACCGGGCGCAGCCTGCTGCCCCTGATCGACGGGCGCGCCGATCTGCCCACCTGGGAGGATGTGGCCTTCTCCGAGTATTGCACCGACGAATTCGGCCCGCCAGAGGGTGCCTACCAGCGGATGATCCGCCGGGAGGAGTGGAAGCTGGTCTACTATCACTGGCAGCAGCCCCAACTCTTCAATCTGGCCGAAGACCCGGACGAAACGGCGGACCGGGCGGACGATCCCGGCTGCGCGGGGGTGCTGGCCGATCTCACCGCTGCTGTGCTGGACGGCTGGGACCCAGACCGCGTTGTGGCGCGTATGGCCCAGAAGAAGGCGGATGTGCCCATCCGTCGGGAGTGGGCGCGCAGTACCCAGCCGGAGGAGCGTTACCTGTGGAATTTGCGGTCGGAGATGAATTGGTTGGATTGATGGGGAAAACAGGACGCTGATGACGCTGAAAAAGCTGATTGACGCGGATAAGAAATCTGCGCAGATCATCTGTTTCTGCGTGAATCTGCGTCCTCTGCGCAATCTGCGCAATCCTATTCCCCTTCTACTGATCCACCACCGACCCGTCTCGATGCAGACGGGTCTTTACTTCCCGCGGGCGGTAGGGATGGCGCTCGGCCGCGTCCTCGGCCAGTTCGATGCCGATGCCCGGGCTGTCGGGGATGATCAGAAAGCCATCTTCCAGGCGCAGCGCACTTTTGACGATCTCATTCTTGGGCGCTGCGTTTTCGCCGATGGGGTATTCCTGCAGGGCGAAGTTGGGGATGCAGGCGGCCAGTTGGATGCAGGCCGCGGTGCTCACCGGGCTGAGGGGGTTGTGGGGGACGACCTGGACGTGGAAGGCTTCGGCCAGGGCCGCGATCTTTTTGGCGTGGCTCAGCCCACCCACCATACAGACATCGGGCCGCACAAACTGGACCGCGCCCCGCTGGAGCAACGCCTGAAACTCCCAAATCGTGTGGATGCGCTCGCCCGTGGCAATGGGAATGCCGATCTTCGAGGCCACCAGGGCCATCTCGTCCAGATTGTCCGGTGTCACCGGGTCTTCGTAGAAGAAGGGGTGATAGGCTTCGATGCCCCGGCCCAGCACAACCGCCTCGGACGGGGTAAGCTGGCGGTGGATTTCGATGCACAGGTCCACATCTCTCCCCACCGCTTCCCGATAGGCGCGCACAGTGTCGATGGCGTCTTCCATCCGCTCCACATGGGTTTTGAAATAAGGAATGTCCCGGCTGTCGTCCAGGAAGGGGGTCAGGTGGCCGACAGCGGTGAAGCCCTGGGACTTGGCGTCGATGCAGCCCTGAATCAATTCCTCTTTCGTCTCCCCAAAGACGTGATAATAGACCCGGGCCCGATCCCGCACTTTGCCGCCCAGCAGTTGATAGCTGGGCACGCCCAGATGTTTGCCCGCGATGTCCCAGAGGGCGATGTCGATGGCGCTGAGCGCGCCCATTATGGCCGCGCCCCGGAAGTGGCTCCAGCGGTAGAGATATTGCCAGTGGTGTTCGATGCGCAGGGGATCCTGCCCCATCAGATAGCGTTTGAAGGTCTGCACCGCGCCGGCCGAGGCTTCCAGAAAGCCCCACGCCCCCGATTCGCCCAGACCGGTGATACCGGCGTCGGTCTTGACCTGGACAAAGAGGTAGCGGTCTACAAAGATGGGTTGGACGTCGATGATTTTCATTGGGTTTTGTCCTTGTGTGTGATGGCGCGGGCGACTTCTTCCGCGTAGTGTGCGGCCTGTTCGAGCGTCATGTCCACGCCCATCTGCCAGGCGCGGTTGGCGCGCTCCTGGCTTAGATTTTGCCGGGCTAGGGCAATGTTCGCTTCCTGTTGACTGCGTTGCCAGGGCGGACACAACTCCCCTTTGCTTTCAAAATAGTGGGTGAGGAAAGCGGCAAGAGAAAGGGAATGTTCGTACTCTCCGGCGCTGCCCGTCACCTGGACGACGACGTCCAACGCATCGGCAATTTTGTCGGCGATCTTCGACTTTCTGGCAAGATTCAGCGCTTCATCTGTCAGAATGGCGGCCTGGACAATATCCCCTTCCCCCAACGCAATCAGGGCCATTTCTCTTTTTATGTTATTCATATGGGAGCCGCTACCGGCATCGCTGGAGATTTTTTCGGCTTCCAGCAGATAGGTTTTCGCCTCTTTTGGCTCTTTCATCAGGCGGTAGATCACGCCCAGACGACAGAGCGCCAGGCCAATGCCCCACGGATCCCCAATACGCCGAAAGAGGGCAAGACCCTCTTTGCCCATCGCTAAGCCCTTCTCCAACTCTCCCTGCAATGCGAAATCTTGCCCGTTATTGGCCAGAACGATAGCCAGATTCCATTCGTCCTCTGCCCGATAGGCGTGGGCGATAGTCGCTTCCTGCATGGCCGCGGCCGCTTCGTATTCGCCGGCATAGAGTTGGTAACTGCGCAGCAGGCCATAGGCTACGCCTATCTTAAAAACCGCTTCCCTGGCCGCCGATGGCCTCGTTCATTGCCAGGGCGTTTTCGAAATAGCGCCGACCCTTTGGCTGTCTGCTGTGTATGTAAGCGAAATAGCCAGCGCTGACCAGGGCGTGGACGTAGGCCACCGACGGCGGCGTGGCCTCCGCAACGGCGAGGGCCGGTTCGATAAGGGGGAGCGCCTCGTGTGCTGCGTGCGAATTCCAAAATGTGTGTAGACAATCACACAAAGAGAGTGAAATGTCCACCTCGCCCTGCCCAATCGCCCAGGTCAAGGCGCTGCGTATGTTGGGGTATTCTGCGCGCAAATAGGTTTCGGTCTGGGTTTGCGCTGCGCTGCGTATGTCGGGTTCCAGACGCTCGACCAGATTCCGATAGAAAAGGGCGTGAGCGTGCTGGGTCGATAACAACTCGCCAGTAGCCTGCAACTGGGCAAGCCCAAATTCCCGGATGGTTTCCAGCATCCCAAAACGCGAACCTGTGGTTGCCCTCTGATCCAGAAAGATAAGATTGGCATCCATCAGCCGACGGAGGCCATCTTCCACAGCCAGCGACAACCCTTCACCAGCCACGGCCTGGGCCGCCTCCCCCGTCCAACCACCCACAAAGACCGACAAGCGTCGAAAGAGCTTCTGTTCTACCCCATCCAACAGATTGTAGCTCCAGGCAATCGTGGCCCACAAGGAACGCTGCCGCTCT
Organism: Caldilineaceae bacterium; assembly: GCA_023384455.1. Classification (GTDB taxonomy): domain Bacteria; phylum Chloroflexota; class Anaerolineae; order Caldilineales; family Caldilineaceae; genus JACQGT01. The sequence goes on from JAHDWH010000012.1 coordinate 8,202, forward strand.
GGAACGTCCTGTAATTCTGCCTTCAAAAGGGCCAGCGAACTGCCCGTCCCCTCTGCGCTCAGGCTGGCAAGCAGATTGGGAAGCGAGTCGTATTTGAGCCGGGCCGCGGCCAGTTCAATCGCCAGGGGCAGTCCGTCCAGCCGGGTGCAGAGGGCGGCGGCCAGTGAAGCGTTCGTCTCGTTGAGGACAAAATGCTGGTTGGCCGCCCGCGCCCGCTGGCGGAAGAGTTCCAGCGCGCCTGTGGACACCACTCCATCGGATACAGGCAGGGGCGGGACGACGAAAGTAAACTCCCCGCGCAGGTGCAGCGCAATGCGGCTGGTTGCCAATACCTTCAGTTGGGGAGAAGCGGCCAGGAGTTTGGCGATCTGCGCGCCCGCTTCCAGGACGTGCTCGAAGTTGTCCAGCACCAGCAGGGCTGTCTTGCCGTGGAAGTGGTCAATTATCTGCTGCAAAAGAGGGGTGTCATTGCGGGAATCGCGCACGCCAACCGCTTCGGCCAGGGCAGGCAACACAAAAGCGGCCTCGCGCACGGAGGCCAGCTCGACAAAATAGAGGCCGCCGGGGAAGGATTCCTGCATCTCTCCGGCCACGGCCAGGGCCAGACGGGTCTTGCCGATGCCGCCGGGACCGGTCAGCGTGACCAGCCGGGCCTCTTCCCCATCGAAAAGCTGCTGCACGGCGCGGATTGTCTCCTCCCGGCCTACCAGCGGTGTCAGGAGGGCAGGCAGGTTGTGAGGCGGAACAGACGGCGGCGCGGCGGCGGGAGACGGGCGCGCTTTGTCGAAGTCACCGGCCACAATCGCCCGGTAGAGAGCAGTCGTCTCGGCTCCCGGCTCCACATCGAACTCCTGGCGCAGCAGACGGCAGCAGGCTTCGTATTGGGCCAGGGCCGCGCTGCGCTGACCAGAGAGAGCCAGCAATTGCATCAACCGGCGATGGCCCTCTTCCCGCCAGGGGTCCAGGGCCACCGCCCGGCGGGCAAAAGCCGCGGCCCGGTTGGTATCGTCCAATTGTGCATAGGCGTCGGTCAGGCTTTGCAGACCGGCAAGAACCCGGCGTTGCAAGCGCTCCCGGGTCAAAACCGTCCACTCCTCAAAGGCCGGGCAGTCGTCCAGAAAAAAGCCGTCGAGAAAGGGATGTTCGCCACCCTCCAGCCCAGCTTCCAGCGCGGCGAGGGAGGCCGTCGCCGATTCGTCCAGGACGGCCAGCAGATCGGCCACATCCAGCCGGTGTTCGCTCTGCCGGTTGAACTGCAATGTCTGGCGTGTCACAACCAGAAAGGACGGCCCGGCATCTGCATCGCCCAGAAGTTTGCGCAGATTTGCCAGGGCGTGGCGCAGATAGGTGAGCGCGCGCTTCTCTGGCAGATCCGCCCAGAAGAGACCGGCCAGTTTGGCCCGGCTGTGGGCGCGGTCTGCTTCCACAGCCAGATAGATGAGAAGGCCGCGGGCTTTGTTGGATTGAAAGCCGTCCAGCGGGCGGTCATCCAATTGGGCCTGGAATCCGCCGAGCAGGGATAAGGTAAGGTGGGGCATAGGCAGGTCTGTTATGGAATGTCAGAAGTTCGACTTCTTCCGAGAAATCGAACTTCTTGTTCGGGCAGCCTTCCGGGAAGGTCGAAATCGGAATGTGAGATCTGTGGAGTCATTATCACTTTTTTCTTACGTCGGCGCAAACGTCAAAGAATCCATTCCCTACGTTCTCTCAACGCGGAGGGACACGCCGCTCTCCGTTTTATCAACGCACGCCCTGTATGCTGTCAGACGGAAGGTGAAAGGTGAACAGAGAAACTGGGCAGACAAAGAGATATTTCTCCTACCTGCTGCGCCTGTGGCAGGAAGAACACGACGGCCAACCGGTGTGGCGTGCCTCTCTGGAGAGATCACACGACGGAGAGCGCTTTGGCTTTGCCTCGTTGCACGGGCTGTTCGTCTTTCTGAAAGAGCAGGCAGAAAGCGATGGGACAGACGAGGAGGTGATTTCTATGTGAGTTCACACCAGTCAGTGTTCATTCCCGATTGGGCACAACCAGCAATGAAAATAGGAACGCAGATTTCGCAGAGGACGCAGCGGTGTCCTGAGCCTGTCGAAGGGATTTCACAGATTTTATCCGCGTTTATCCGTGTTCATCAGTGGCTATTCTCAAGTCAGTCGCAATCAACCCATTTTTATCCACACCCAACCGCAGGAAAGGAATTCCCAATGAAGAAACGTTCGATTTTCACAGTTCTGTTGATGGCACTGCTGGTCTGCGTTCTGGCAGGCACAGGCACTTCCGCCGCCCTCGCCCAGGAGACGGACCAGCCGATGGGGGCCAAGGCCATCTGGCTGGCCCACTACAACGCGGTCGCAGCCGGTGATCTGGATACGGCTATGGGATATGTCGATGAGGGTGTGGTCAGTGTTGTGCTACCGCCCCCGCCCGGTACTGACCCGGCTTCAATCGGCGCGAAAGCCTTTGCTGACGGTGCTGCCTTTATGATTTCCAGGCATATTGCTTATGAGTGGCTCAGCATCCAGGAGCAGGGGGATACCCTGACTTTCCGGGTGCGGGTGAACGAGGATTTCTGGCGCGAACTTGGCGTTGGGCCAATTGACTTTAGCGGCACAGCGGCCATGCGCAACGGCGTGCTCGTCTCGGAAACGTGGATAATGGACGAGGTTGGCCGAGGTAGGCTGCGCAAAGCCATCGCCCGCATGAACAATCTGGGCGTGATGGACCGATTCTACCGGGAAATCTGGACCGAAGGCAATATGGAGACGCTGGACGAGATCATCAGTGAGGATTTCATCGACCATTTCACTGGGCAGAATGGACGGGAAGCCTTTCGTTCTGTGATCGGCCTCTTCCGAGAAGCCTTTCCGGACCTGGAAGCGACCTATACAAATGTGCTGGCCGACGGTGACCTGGTCGTCGATGAGGTTTCCATCAAGGGAACCTACGCCGGCGGGGAATTTGGCAAAGTCTTCGGCGTGCCCGACAGCGCCATCGGCAAGGAGATCACCCTGACCGGCGTGGATTACGCTCGCATCGTGGATGGCCAATATGTGGAGGGCTGGGGTACTCACGACGAACTGAGCTGGTTTGGTCAGTTCGGGTTGGAACTGAAGGTGGCTGAATAGTTTTGATTGACAGAGCGCCGCCGCCTATTCCGCAAATCCGCGGAATAGACGGCGGCGTTTTTTTGCTGTTGCGCCAGCGCCGAACCGCAGGTATACTTTCCAACAAATGAACCCCGACAACCCCTTCTACCACCGCGGCCCCATCCACGACGCCCGCTTCTTCTGGAATCGCACAGAAGAAGTGGAGCAGACGCGGCTGCTGCTGGGCCTGGGACAGAGTGTGTCGCTGGTGGGGCCGCGACGGATTGGGAAGTCTTCGCTCCTCCTGCAACTGCTGGGGGCCAACCGCACAGGTGGCGGCCCAGACCGTTACGTCTATTTCAACTGCGAGGGCTGGTCCGCGGCCAGCCCGGCCAGCCTGCACGCGCTGCTGCTGGAAGCCATCGGCGCAGATTCCTTCCCCACGACCGCCCCATCCGTCCCCCCGGATAGCCCCCTCGACTATCGCCGCTTTCGCGAAGGCGTGCTGAATGCCATTCCACCCGGCGCGCGCCTGGTTCTGATGCTGGACGAGTTCGAGAGCCTCTCCGCCAATCCGTCGCTGGATGCGGGCTTCTTTTCCGGCCTGCGCGCCCTGGCCTCCACCGGTCGGGTGGTCTTTGTCACGGCTTCGGCCCGCTCCCTGGGCTGGCTGACCTTTGCCGAGCCGACTGCGCTCTCCTCTCCCTTCTTCAATATCTTCACCCAAATTGTACTGCGCCCCTTTGCCTGGGACGTAGCAGCAGAGATGCTGCGCCATTTTTCCGAGCGGACAGGCAGCCCCTTTGCCGACGCTACCGTCGATTTTGTGCTGTCTCTCTCCGGCCCCCACCCCTTTTTTGTGCAGATTGCCGCCTTCTACGCCTTTGCACTGCGCAATCCAGCCAGCGGCCTGTTAGAAATTGCTGACCAGAAGCGGGTGCGCCGGGAGTTCCTGGCCCAGGCCGAAAGCCACTGGCGCTACGCCTGGTCCGAACTGCAACCGGTGGATCGCAAGCAACTGGCGATCTCCACCGATCTGCGGGTGGCAAAGCCCGGTCTGCTGCGCCGCTTGGGGGAACTGGCCCTGCTCGACAACGACGGCGCGCTCCTCTCCCCGCTGCTGGCCGCCTTCCTCGCCCGCCAGCCGGTGGAGGGGCTGCTGCAAGCGCCGCCGCTGGTGATCGACGAGTCCCAACGCCGGGTGGTGGTGGATGGGCAGGCGCTTGACCTGACTGGGCTTGAGTACGAACTGCTCCATCTGCTGGCAGCCCAGGCGGGAGAAGTGGTGAGCCAGGCCGTCATCCAATCCGCGCTCTGGCCGGGGGACGACGGCAAAGCCGACAACAGCGAGCGGCTGAAAAGTGTGGTCAAATCCCTGCGCCGCAAGCTGGGCGAGCAGAGCCACCTGCTTCAAAACGCGCGGGGTGTGGGCTATATCTTCGCCGCCGAACGCATCCAGCCGCCGAACCGATAGGAAGCAGAACAGTAACTATTCAGGCCAGCGCCGGTTGAGTAGGCTGGGGCCGTTTCCAGCCGTATCGAAACCAAAGCGGGTTGGAAGAATCGTCTCGTAGACCCGCTCGCTTTGGTTTCGATACGCCCTCCGAAGACTCCGGGCTATACTTCGACAAGCTCAGCACACCGCTCAACCGGCGCTCACTGGCCTGGACTGTCCGCAACGCTTGTGGATTCGCTACCTTATGCAGTACCAATTCTTATCCGCGTCCATCCGCTCCATCCGCTAAATCCGCGTTCTATTCTTCATTCTTCAGGACGAACCGCCGATGTCACAGCCCATTGCCCTGCCGGTCGAAACCAAACCCCGTCTCTGGTTTGCGCGCGGGCTGCTGGTGGTCTGGTTTGCTGTGGCGCTGGTGACGGTCTACGTCACCGTCGCCGGTCTGCCCCTGCGTTTTGTCGAATTAGGCAAAACCTCGCCGGCGGTCTGGGCCTCCGATGCACCGGTGTATGTGGACCAGCAGCTTCACCCGCTGGAAGGGGCGGTGCTCGTCAACGCCGGTCTGGCTGTAGCCGACTACGCCGCCTATATCGTCCTGCTGGAACTGCTGCTGACCGCCCTCTTCTTCGCCGCTTCTACGCTGATCGTCCGCCAGCGGGCCGACGAGTGGCTGGCGGTGATGATCGCCATCGCTCTGCTCTGTATCGGACTGACCGAACCGGCCATCGACGGCGCGCTGATCGCGGTGCAGCCCTTCTGGTACGAACCCCTGGAAGTGATGCAGGCCTTTGGCCTGCTGATAGCCTTTGCCCTGGCCTTCCTCGTCTTTCCCGATGGCCGCTTCACCCCGCCCTGGACCCGCTATGGCCTCGTCTTCGCCGCTAGCCTGATGCTTGCCTGGCTGATCTTTCCCGATCTGCCCTTCAACCCGACCGGCCCCTCCTTCGAGCGCACGCCCATCGCATCCACACTCTTCACCAGCGCGCTCGTCGGCGCGGGGGTGCTGGCCCAGGTGCAGCGCTATCGGGGTTTTGCCACGCCCCTGCAACAGCGGCAGATTGTGGCAGGTACGGTTGGTTTTGTGATGCTCTTTGTGGCCGAAGTCGTGCGCTCCCTCTCCTACGCCCTGACGATTCCCCCCGACGGGCCGGGCGCGCTCACCCTTTTTGTCAATGTGGCCCGCTACCCCCTCTTTATTCTGCTGGTGCTCTTTCTGCCCGTGGGCTTTGGGGTGGCGATTCTGCGCTATCAGTTGTGGAATTTCGATCTGATCCTGCGCCGCACGGCCTTCTATTCCCTGCTCACAGCGGGCGGACTTGCGGTCTATGTGCTGATTGTAATCGTCTCCACTCTCTTTTTTGATCGGGTAGGCGGCTTTGGAACCCTCTGGTTCACCGCGGCCAGTGCGCTGATGTCGGCCCTGCTTCTGCTGCCGGTCTACCGCTTTGCCCAACGGCGCATCGACCGCCTTTTCAACCGGCGCTGGCTCGATTTTCAGGCCGAGCTGGCCCGCTTTGCCCGCTCGGTGCGCACCTGCTTGACCAGTGCCGCCATTGCCGATGAACTGATTGGCCGGGTGGCGGAACTGTTGGGCAGCGAAGGGCTGGCGCTGGCTGTGCCCGATACCGACGGCAGGTTTCGGGCGGCGGCCACGGGTGGCGGCGGGGTGGCGGACGAGCGGGTGGCTGCGCTGTTGCCAACCCACAAGCGTCGGCTGAAAACGGGCGAAAGTGTATCCCTGCCCCCCGGCGCAGCCGTTGAACTGCTGGTGCCACTCCTGGCCCAGCGCTCCGAGCAGACGGAACTGGTGGGGGTGCTGCTCTGTGGCCCGAGGCGCACGGGTCAGCCCTACGAACGGGGCGACGTGGCCCTGCTGGCGGGGATGGCCGATCAGGCCGGGTCGGCCCTGCTGGTGGCGGAACTGGTGGAGACCGAGCGCCGTCTGGCCCAGCACCGGGCTTCTCCGCTGGGGCAGGCCGAAGCCCTGGCCGACAGCAGCGGGGAGGAAACCGCGGCCCAGAGCGCTGTGCTGGCCCTCTTCGAGCAGGCGCTGGCCGATCCCCTGGCCGCACAACAGTTGGCCCACCTGCCCGCTGTCCTGCGCAGCCGCCAGCGGCCTGCACTGGGGCTGCTGGCCGAGGGTTGCCACCTGCTGGTCAACGGGCGGGAGGAGGCGGGCGCGCTGGCCGTGGGTCTGCAACGGATCGACCGCTATCTGGCCGAGACTGCCAGCGACCAGCCGGAGACGCCGGGCAATCGGGCTGTGCTGGCCTTCTGTCTGGCCGGGCTGAGCGCCGCCGACCTGGCGCAGATCGGGGCTGTTCTGGCATCTGCGGGCGATGGGCAGGCGCCGACATCGCTCTATTTCGCCGACACCGCCCGCTGGATTGCCCGCCTGGGCGCGCTGGGATTGGCCCTGGACAAACACCGGCGCAGCCGCAGCATCGACGACCGGCTGGCCTATCTGGTCGATGGGCTGAGTCTGGTCAACGGGCTGCACGCCCAGGCCAGCCAGGAAGAGACAGCGGCCACGACGGTCATCGGACCCCTGCTGGCGGGCTGGGAGCAGATTTTGGTGGAGGCCCTGCGCGGCGAACGGGAGCGCATTGCGGTGGTGCTGCTGCCGGTGACGAGCCGGATGCTGCCCGACCGCCGCACCCAACTGGTACTGCAGGTGCGCAACGAGGGCTGGCGTCCGCTGAAACAGATCGTCGTTGCCATCGAGACAAACGACGTTATCCAGAGTTCGCTGGGGGAGGTGGTGGTCAGTTCGTTGGCCCCGGGCGACGCCACCCGGCTGCACTTTCCCGTGACGGTGGCGGCCTCCGGCCCCTTCAGCGTCTCTTTCCGGCTGACGGTTGTGGACAGCGAGCAGCAGGTCGCGGTCTATTCCGTGGCCCTGCCCTTCGAGGCACTGGGCCTGGGCCTGCCCTTCCCCCCAACCCCCAACCCCTACGTCCCGGGCGCGCCCCGGCGCGCCGGGAGTCCGCTCTTTGTGGGCCGGGCCGAGGAGATTGACTTTCTGCACGCGGCGTTAGGCAAAAGCGGGGGTACTTCGGGCGGAAGTGCTGCGGGCGGAGAAAGTCCGGCGGTGGTCCTCACCGGACCCAAACGGATGGGCAAAACGTCTCTGCTCAACCGGCTGGCGGCCACCCTGGGCGAGGGCTTTGTGCCGGTCTATGTGGATGTGCAGGGCATCGGTTTTGCGCCCGGTCTGGGCAATCTGCTCTACGACATTGCCGCCGAGGCGGCCCGTCCCCTCGGCCTGCCCTGGCCGCCCCAAGAATCTGTCCCGGCGGACAGCCCGGACTTTTTCACGCGTACGTTTCTGCCCCAGGCCAGAGCAGCCCTGGGGACCCGGCGTCTCGTCTTTCTGCTGGACGAGTTTGAGGAATTGGAACAGCGGGTGCAGGCTGGGCTGCTAGGCGGGGAGGTTTTTGGCTTCCTGCGCCATACGGTGCAGCACGAGGCGGGTCTGGGCTGGATTTTTGTGGGGACAAACGCCCTGGCCGAGCTGCCCCCGGCCCACTGGTCGGGTCTCTTTTCCGGCGCGGCCCATCGCCGGGTGGGGCAGCTGGATGGGGTCAACGCGCGGCGGCTGATTGTGGAGCCGGTGCAGGGCTTTCTGGACTACGACGATCTGGCCCTGGACAAGCTGCTGCAACTGAGCGGCGGCCATCCCTACTTTTTGCAGGTACACTGCCACGCGCTGGTGCTGGCCGCCAACCGCAGCCAGCGGGTGATTGTAGCCACGGAGGATGTGGAGGCGGCCGCGCCCAAAGCCATGGAAATGGCCGAGGCCCATCTGCTGGCCCTCTGGCGGGAACTCGCACCGGCAGAAGCAGCCGTTGCCCAGGCCGTGGCCCGTCTGATCGACGGGCGCGAGCCAGCCACCCCACAGAATCTCTTGCCTCTGCTCCCCGCCGAGGAACGGGAGACGGTTGAAGAAACCCTGGCCGGTCTGCTGCGCAGCGGCGTGCTGGCAATCGACAACGCCCGGGGCGGCTACGGCTTCGTCCTCGATCTGCAACGGCGCTGGTGCAGGAAGATGACAGGGTGACAAGGAGACAAGGAGACAGGGAGACCGTCTCCTTGTCACCCTGTCTCCTTGTCTCCAAATCCCCCCTCTTTTCCCCCTCAATTGCCCCCTTTCTCCGGGCAAAATGGTTGTACACTCTTTCAGGGGGCTTACCCCTTTTTTCAACCAACCCAACCCAGGAGGAAGCAATGCTGATCAATCGCCGCACGTTCATTGCCAAACAAGGAAAGACAGCCGAAGTCATCTCAATGCTAACAGGCGGACGGGGCCCGGATCGGGTGACTCGTGTCTATGGCCCCCATTACGGCAGATTCAATGTCGTTGCCTTTGAGATGGAATTTGCCAGTATGGAAGATATGGAACGTGTATGGGCCGAATGGTTTGCCACACCCGAAGCCGCAACGTTTATGAGTCGCTGGGTGGAGATCACCGAATCCGGTGGCACAAACGAAATCTGGACGCTGGAGTAGAAACAGCGGCGCTGATCAGAAGTTCGACTTTTCGGAAAAAGTCGAACTTCTGACTTGCTGAAAACTTTCACAAGCAGTATTCACACAAAGGAGAGAACGATGGCTATTGTACTGGGAAGCTACAATCTGCCCACGAGTAATCTGGAAGCCTATGGCAAATGGGCTGTGGGAAATATCGACAGTGTGATTCTGAAAGCGCCGGGTATCCGTTCGTTTCAGGCATTTCGGAATTTTCTGCTCAATTCCCCAGACGTTTTGCTGTTCTACGATTTTGACACCCCGGAGAATGCTGTGCAGTTTGTCCGTTCTGCGGCTTATGCCAAACTGATGGCTGAGGCCAAGTCGATGGGTGTCACCGATCTGAATGTGCAGTTATGGGATGCCTCGCCCTTCAGCCCGGAGCCGCTGCGGCCCTGACAGTCGTTTCACCGCTTTGGGTAACCACCGGGGTGCGCTGATTCCGGGAATCGACCACACGATTTTTCGCATGTCCTGGCAGGTCTGGTCGATTCCCGGAATCGTGTCTGCAACCCGCTATTTTCTGTAGAGCCAACCGTCCGAATCTATCCAAACAAAAGGAGAAAGCAATGCTGATCAATCGCCGCACATCTCTGGTCAAACCGGGCCGCGTAGCTGAGGCCGTCGCGCTTCTGAAAAGTGGCGCAAGCCATCTCGCTTGGGTGCCGCCCTTCCGGGTATTGCAGTCGTCCATCGGAACAATCAATCAGGTGGTGATAGAGCTCGAATTTGAGACGCTGGCTGACTACGATAAGTTTTGGACATCCTACCGCGCTGCGCCGGAAAGTGCAGATGTAATGGCAATGTGGAACGAACTGAACTTGTCCGGCGGAACAAACGAAATCTGGGTAGTCGCGTAGGCGGCGTCCTGCCAGGAAAACCGCGATCCATGAAGTCCGCGCAGAGGCAGGGGGTTTAGGCTTCCGCTTTGCGCACCTTCGTGGACCGCTGTTTTTATCTGTTTTTATCAGCGTTCATCAGTGGCTCAAAGGAGAATCAAAATGGCTCGTTATCTGCAAGAACTCGAACTGACCCCCCAAGCCTTTGCGTCGTTTGTGGCAAACCCGGGTGATCGGGGTCAGGCCAATCGGGCCGTCGTTGAATCAGTCGGCGGCAAGCTGGTGGAATACTATTTCGGTGTCGGCTCCCACAGCGTATATCTCATCTCGGAATACCCCAATCAGATGGCCGTGGAGGCGCTGACGATAGCCGTCATGGCTGGTGGCGTAGTTACATCCGTCAAGACCGTCGCCATCTTGACCTCCGCCGAAGCGGTGGAAGCAATGAAAATGGCCGGGACTGCCGGGTATCGCCCGCCTGCGGCGTAAGAGGTGCTTGAATCAGGCTCGCCATGAACAGGACTGGCAGACAAACCAACGAATGCCCCATCAGTTTTCATAAGGAGAAAACGAAAATGGCCTTGTACATTTCAACCTGGGATTCCTCGCCTGTCGAAGAAGCAGTACGTCAGCGCTGGGCTCGTACGTCGCGAGCCGCGCCAGGCACAGTCTCGTGGCGGGTGCTGCACAATCCCCTGCAGACGACGCCCCAAACGATGGTGCTGCATGAATTCGAAAGCTTGGAGGCAGCCCAGCAATGGCTAGCCTCGCCCGAACGTGCAGCAATGACCGCTGAGGCGCGCCAGTTGGGGCGAACCAGTATTAGCCAACAGGTGTGGAACACGATCCCCGCCCAGCCGGGGCCACTACAACCGTAGGGTTACGCGCGAAGTGACCGGCACTTTGGAAGTGCCGGTCCCTTCGCGCGGGGG
>JAHDWH010000012.1:19055-53189 GCA_023384455.1 Caldilineaceae bacterium
TGTTTTCGCCCCCGGGTGTGCAACCCTTCCCCCCCCCCGCGGGGGCCAATACCCCGGGTGGTTTCCGCGCGCGGTGCCGGCAACTTTGTAGGGGCGGTACACTCCCCGCGTGGGGGTAGAGTAATCCGCGTTTTTTACAATGTGGTATGTCAAAACTCAATTACAGATAGGGGTGCGGCTATGGCAACTTTTGTCATTCTGTCGGGTGCTTTCGCTGGTGGCTATTACATGAAAAAGGTGGCGGATCGGCTGCGCCAGGCCGGACATGAAGTGTTTACGCCAACTTATACGGGGCTGGGTGAACGTTCTCACCTGTTGAACCGCGATATCGATCTGGAAACCCACATTCAGGATGTGCTCCAAGTCTTGAAATACGAAGCGCTCACGGATGTTCTGTTGGTGGGCAAGAGCTACAGCGGAATGGTAATTTCCGCTGTCGTTGACCGGGTTCCCGAAAGAATCCGACACGTGATTTATCTTGACGCCGCGGTTCCGGTGGACGGACAATGCCTGCTTGATTTGATAGATGCGGACATTGTGGCCGGTCTACCCCAGGCTGTGCAAGCCTACGGCGATGGCTGGCGACTGCCGGCCAATCGTGAGGAGGAGCAAAGGCTGACGGATCATCCGTGGAAGACAGCTATACAACCCGTGCGACTGACCAGCAATCCAGCAGCCGAGCAAATCCCGTGTACGTACATTTACTGTACAGCAAAAGGGCCCCAAGACATTGCCAGCCCGGAGATGACGCGTGCCGGTGTGGCGTTGGCCAAAGCCCGCGGTTGGAATATCTACGAAATCGACGCCAGTCACGACGTGGAACAGGAAAAGCCTGAAGAAGTGGCCCGGATTTTGCTTGGCCTGGCGTAGACTTGCTTAATGAATTCATATTACTGCAATCAATAATTTCCACACATCAGGAGACAAAACCATGACAGAAAACGCCACCGAAAACTACACCTGGCGCGACACGAACGTAGCGAAAGAAGTCCACGGCGTGCGCACCGCGGCCAATGTGGGCGGATTCTTCACACCTTTCCTGCGCTCGGGGATGCGCCTGCTGGACTGCGGTTGTGGCCCCGGCTCGATTACCGTTGGGCTGGCCGAACTGGTCGCGCCCGGCGAAGTGATCGGTATCGACGCCAGTGCCGATCTCATCGCCAGGGCACAGGAAAACGCAGCCATCGCCGGTCTCAGCAACGCAACTTTCCAGACCGGCGATGTCTACAGCTTGCCCTTTGCCGACGACAGTTTCGATGCGGTTTGGGTTCACGCGCTGCTGGAACATTTGCACGATCCGGTGGCTGCCCTGACCGAGATGCGCCGGGTACTCAAGCCGGGCGGTATTATCGGCGTGCGCGAACTGGACTTGGACAGCCTGCTGATTGGGCCGGAGTCGCCCGCGCTGGTTCGGTTCTTTGCACTGTTTATTCGGCTGACCCGGGAGAATGGCGGTGACGCCCAGATCGGCAAGAAGTTGGCTGCTCTGCTCACGGCCGCGGGATTTCAGGATGTGGGTATGTCCGCGACTGTCGAGCAGAGCGGTCTGGCCGCGCGTCAGCCTTTTGTGTCAGCCGGGGTTTTCGCGTCAAACATGATGGCCCTGCTCGAACCGTTTGAGACACGCGGCTACGCGACCGCAGCAGAGATCGCTGAGATGCGGCAGGCGTTGACCGACTGGGCGCAGAGTCCTGAAAGTATTCTCATCGGGCTGCGCTGCGATGTGTTGGCGCACAAGTGATTTTTTGATAGGAGGCATTGCCTCAGTTGTATGTATCTCTACACCTATCGGTCAGAAAAAGGGAGGCAATTCTATGGCACTCTTTGTGATTGTACACGGCGGTTGGTCTGGTGGTTGGTACTTTCAATCCACGGCGCGATTGATGCGGGCCGCAGGTCACGAGGTCTATACGCCGACGCTGACCGGCATCGGCGAGCGCGTCCATCTGGCCCATGCGGATGTGGACCTTTCCCTGCACATTCAGGATGTGGTCAATGTGCTGGAATTTGAAGAGATGCACGAAGTTGTGCTGGTCGGTTACAGCTACGGCGGAATGGTCGTCACCGGTGTAGCGGATCGCATTCCCCAGCGCATCTCCCAGATCATCTATCTGGACGCCTTTGTGCCGGAGAATGGGCAATCTGTCGCTGATCTAGACGCTATGAGAAACGAGGGGAAAGAGACAGACATACCGATCATTGACGGCTGGCGTGTTCCCCACTACCCGCCCCAACCGCGCAAGACCGATCACCCGATCAAAACCTTCACCCAGGCGATTCGACTGACAAACCCGGCTGAGTCGCTGCAACTGCCGCGCACGTATGTTCGTTTTGCCCAGACCGCCCCGCCGATAACTCCACAGGTCGCGGAGAGCGTCCGCACAACCGGTTGGCGTTATCGGGAATTGGATGTGGGCCATTTGGCTCCTGAAACCCACTCGCAGGAAGTGGCCGCTGTGCTGATGGAACTGGCATAGGAGACGCCACAATCGTTGAGGACACCTGGGGGAAGGGCCATCGCAGCCGAACCGTCGGTGATGAAGCCCTTCTGCTGGCAGTGGTGCAGATGTTAGATAAATAACTCAAAGGGAGGTAGTGATGGCACATACAAAAGGGCATTCTCAAGCAGATTATCTGAAGTTGATCGCTGAAATGGTCGCGAGGTATAAGCAACGCACATACGAATTGATGGGAGTAGCCCCTGGGCAGAGAGTTTTGGATGTGGGGTGCGGTCCGGGAACGGATACGATTCCGCTGGCAAAAATCGTAGGAGCAGGCGGCCAAGTGATCGGCATTGATGTTGCCGAGCAGCAAATCGAATTGGCCCAAAGGCGTTCCGTAGAGGCTGGGGTACAGAATTGGACTGAACATCGGTTAGGAGACGGGAGCAGTTTACCCTTCGACGCTAACTACTTTGACTCGGCGAGAAGTGAACGGGTCTTTCAGCATACAGATTCACCGGATCGACTGCTGAGCGAAATGATTCGCGTGACAAAAGTAGGCGGGCAGATTGTTGTACTTGACACTGATTGGAGCACGATGACTGTTGATACCGAACTCGTCGACATTGAACAGCGTATCAAAAGATTTCACGTCGAAAAAGGCTTTAGGAATGGGTATAGCGGCAGGAAACTTTACCGAATGTTTGTGGAGTCAGGACTGGAGGATATTTCGGTTGAGATAGCCCCCACATATGTCACTGACTATCAGATCGGGCGCCGCGGTGCGCTTCTTGACGAAACAGAGGAGGCCGCCCTGGCGGCTGGTGTGATCTCCCAAGAAGAATTGGACGTATGGCGTCTCGCTCTTGAAAACTCGGATTTGCGGGGAATGTATTTCGCAGCGATTCTGCAAATGATGGTTTCTGGGCGGAAGCCAAAATAGTCTTGTTCTTGCCTCTCTTACCCAATTTGTCCGAAATATCTACCAGTTGACAGAAACGAGGTAATGCCTATGACGGACTGAACACCGGCAATTGATGAGCAAACTGAGGAAACCGAAACGAACAACCATCACACAAGGAGAATTCGCATGGCCAAGTATCTGATTCGTGCATCGTACGTGGGCGAGGGCGTTGTGGGGTTGCTGAAAGAGGGCGGAACTTCCCGGCGCAAGGCGGTGGAGAAGGCTGCGGAAGCCCTGGGCGGGCGGGTGGAATCGATGTACTACGCCTTCGGTGAAACCGACGCGTTCGTCGTCGTCGAACTGCCGGGCAATGTGAGCGCCGCCGCCGCTTCGCTGGTAGCCAATGCCACGGGGACAGTCAACGCATCCTACACCGTCCTCATCACCCCGGAAGAACTGGACGAGGCCGCGGAACAGGGCCGACGGCTCACGGCAGCCTATCGCGCACCGGGGCAATAGGCTGAGAGAAGCGCCTGGATAGCGGGATGGAGAAATCAGAATGGGGAGTGGAGAGCGGTATGGCTCTTCATTCCCCATCTTCTTGTGTCGGTCTGGACGTTCACAATTCTCCTATGCGTCGCGGGAATCCTTTGCTATACTGACGGCTCTGCTCACAATCGATCCGGGCAAAATGTGTATTGCGCAATTGGGACTTGTCAAAGAATAATTTCCCGTTTTGGTGCGTCGCACTGTCCAGATAAGGTTGCGGACTAGAGTCATTTCGTGGACAGTGCGACGCACCGGATGGAACTTATTTCTTGACAAGTCCTTGGGGCTGACCTATGCGGGGAGAGCCGACAGAAACAACGGGTCCGGTGGCCGTAGAGTGGCGGGTACTCTTTGAGGAGGCACCGGGTAGGGGCGAAGATGGGGAAGCGAACGACGACCGGCAGGCGGTGAGCACTCTGCCTGCCCGGATGACGAGAAGCCGGTATGCCCAGATTTTTGTGCTGCTCTGCCTGCTGCTCCTGGCTTTTGGCTATGCCTTTTGGGAGAATGCAGGGAACCCATTTGTGCGTTCCCTCCCTGGGCCTGTTGTGCCCGCCGCGCCCAGCGCCGACGCCCTGGCGGCTACTGGCCGCGACACAATCCTCACCGAACATCTGCGTATCTATGCCTGGGGGCCAGATATAGCAGTGGTCGAGGCCAACGCCGACGCGATGGAGCGGCTCTACGGGGAGAGCTTCGCCGCGCTCGGTCTGGCCTTGCGCCCACAGGTCGGCGCGCCGGATGGACGGCTCTCGCTTTTTGTCCAGGAATCGGGGCTGGTTCAGTGGGACGAAGCGGCCAGCACTGTCATTCTGCCCTCTCCCCTGGCCCAGGCAGGGTCGGGTATAGGCAGTCAGGCCGCATTGCTGGGCCAGAGTTGGGCCATCGCCGTTGCGGATCGGGCCGTTTTGGACGCGGCAGAGGCGTATGGACTCCCCCCGGCCTGGCTATCTGTCCTCAATGGGCTACGCCTCTGGCTGTTGTGGGATGCAGGCGGCCCCCTGGCCGAAGACCGGGTGACAATTGTGGAGTGGTTTCACCAGCCCGCAGGCAACCCGGACCGGCGCAACGCGACAGCCGAAATCTGCCGCCGCTATGCCCTCTGGCGCATCTCCCCCGCGGCCCATTCCATCCCCCTGGCCTGTGACAGGCTGAAGGATCCGCTTGCCCCGTTGCTGCCCCTCCCCTTTGCCCTGGCTGGCCTCAATCCCCCTGTGCCGCCGCCAGACTCGCTGGATGATCAGTATACGCCTGCCCAAACTATCGAAGGCAAAGCCTACGCCATCGCCATTGCCCTGCTGCTCGAATACGGGGTGGAGCGCTACGGCCCGCCCACTCTGCCCAGGCTTCTGGCCGCCCTGCCCCAACACCACACCTGGCAGACACTCATTCCCGCAGTCTACGGCGTTTCGGCGGCGGAGTTCGAGGCGGGCTGGCGGGTCTGGCTGGGGGAGAAGTACAGCGGCATCCGGTAGATCGGTTCAGGGCTTGGATACAATCTCTGCGGGATCGATACCCAATTCCTGCAACTTCGCGGCCAGTGCGTCTGCCCGCCGGCGTTCCTGCCCGGCTCGTTGACGCTCCTGTTCGGCCCGTTGGCGCTCCTGTTCGGCCCGTTGGCGCTCCTGTTCGGCCCGCTGACGTTCCTGGGCTTTAGCCTCCGAACCGGTGGAAAGGAGAACGCCGCTCTTGTCCACCCAGCGCAGCCAGTCGCCTACCATTCCGTTATAGACGCCCCGCCAGATCGTCACCCCCAGTTCAACCTCGGCCAGCCAGCGCTCTGTGCTTTCTATATACCGCGCGCCCTGACGGGTGAAGATGCGCAGCGGCTCCTCGCTGATCTCCCCTTCGTTGTCGTAGACGATATAATAGGCGACCCCCAGGCGAGCGTAGTCGAGGAGTTTGTTGCTCAGTTCGCCGCCCTTGCGGTTGGAGACAATTTCGACTACCACCTCTGGCGGTTTGCCGTAGAGCCAGAGAAAATAGCTGCGGTGCTCCTTGAGCATCGGCTCGTCGGGCGGGGTGACATCCAGACTCAGCAGCAGATCGGGGACAAGGGGTGGCGTGAAATTGGTGGCATAGACGGCGACATTCGCCATCGCCACGAATGTGCGCCCGGCGCCTGGTCCGTCCCAAGAGGTGTAGAGAGTTTCGCGCAACAACGCCATCTGCCGCTCGGAAAAGAGATTGTCCACAGGCGTATCGTCCTCCGTGACCAGATGGGAAACATCAGGCGCTGGGATGACCAGTTCGTCATCAATGGGATCCAAAACAATTGTTCCGGCCATTGGGATTCCTTCCCACTTCTCAAAAGGCGGGCATCGCTACAGCCCGACGCGGTGATTGCTCTCTGCGCTTGGAAACGGTCAGCAATCTGAGTATACACGCATCCTGCGTAGGTCGTCAAAGGCAGTGGAGAAGGTAACTGTTCAGTCACCCCACCCTAACCCTCCCCATTCTAGGGAGGAAACTGGATCGACTCCTCGCCCACGGTGGGGGGGTTGGGTGGGGGTGAGCAGTTATTGGAGAAAACAGGTCACGATAACCGCGCCAACAGTTCGTCGGTCAGCTCCGGCAGCGCCATTGCCCGCCCCCGGGCCTCCGCCGCGGACCGCACATCCGGGGACAGGGGCGCGAGGAGTTCGGCCAGCCGGTCCAGGGCGACGGTGGCGTACCAGCGGGAGCCGGTCAGACAGGGGTGGCATTGGATGGCCCCGTTGACGAAGGCCGCCTTTTCCCATTGGGCTTGCATTGCAAACAGCAGGGCCACAGCGGGCAGGGCCAAACAGGCGTAGTGATGGGCCTGGCAGCGCTGGGTGGTATCCAGACCGGCGACCAGCATCCGGCGTGCCGCGTCCCAATCGGCCAGGGCCAGGGCCGGATAGGCGCAGTCCACATACGCGCCGCTGAGGGCAAAGAGATTTTCGTTGCCCATCTGCTGCTGGCTCTCGACCGTCTGCTCTATCAGGCGGCGGGCTTCCTGGGCATCGCCCAGGGCCAGGGCAGCCATTGCCACAGGCCGCAGCAGAAAAGGCTGCTCCCAGCCATAGGTCTCTTTCCATCTGTTCACATTCTGTTGCGCAATTTCGCCAGCCTCGGCGAAGCGGCCCAGATCGAGATAACCCCGGGCCAGGTTGTTGAAGGTAAACGCAAGGTCTCGTGGCCCACCGGCAGAATTTTTGGCCCACTCGATAGCCCTCTGGCTGACGGCGACAGATTCCGCGAACTTGCCCCTGGCAAGCAGCACAAAGGCCAATCGACTGAGCGCCGGTTGTTGTTGCGCGGGGTCGTCGATGGTCGCCAGGGCCTGCCGGGCCAGATCTTCCCCCTCTGCCACCTGCCCCATCTGTTCCGCGGCAAAGCTCATACTCTGTAGGGCCTGCATCTCCCCAGCCCGGTTGCCCGAACGGCGGGCCAGCCGCAGGGCTTCCTGCAATTTTTCCATCGCGGCCCGTATGGATCCATTAAAAATTTCGCTGTGGCCCAGGGGAATAAGGGTGTGAACTGTCCACCAATCGTCCTCCAGTTGGCTGTAGATGGCGAGCGCCTGGCGCAGGTCCGCTATTTTACTCTCCCGCCGCCGGTTTGTCATCAGATCCCCGGCCCGATGCAGGTGTACAAAGCCACGCAGCAGGGCGATCTCCCGTAGGGGAAGCGGGCTGTCGGCCACCAGGGCAAGGGCCTGGGCCATACGTTCCTGGGCGGCGGTGAGTTTGCCCACCCGATGCAGAAAGAGGCCAAGCCAGGCAAAGACCCAGCTTTGCAGAAGAGCGGCCTGGGGCGTGACCGGCTCCCCCAAGCCCGATGCGGTCCGCTCCATCCACCCCTCTCCCGCCTCCCAGTAGCCTGGCCGGTTGTAAAAGATGCCCAGGGCCTCGACAGCCTCTTGCAGGGGCCCAACTTCCTTCGCTTCCACAGCCCAAAACCAGGCCGCCCGCACATTTTCCTGCTCCTGGGCCATCCATTCAATTGCCTGATTCTGTTCAGCCCCTTTGAGCCGCGCCTCCTGGCCGGAGACCAGCCCCAGAAACCAGCGGCTGCGCAAAGCGAGGGTCGCCTGCTCCCGCCCGGTCTTCACCAGCTTTTGCCGGACCCATTGGCGGATGAGTTCGTGGAGATCGTAGCGCCCTTCGCCCACCCTCCAGAGCAGGGCCTTGTCCACCAACCGGGTGAGGGTGGGCAAGGGGGCCCCGGCCACGGCTTTGGCCGCCGCCCTGTCAAAGCCGCCGGCAAAGATGGATAACCCCATCAACGCCTGCTGCTCGTCGGCTGACAAGCGTTGCCAGCTCTGCTCAAAGACCGCTTCGATCCGGCGGTGACGGGGGTCCAAATCCCGCAAATCCTGGCCCAGAAAGGCCACATTGGCCGCGATGGCGTCGGCAATCTCGGCGGGGGGCAGATGCTCGACCCAACTGGCGGCCAGCAGAATGCCCAGGGGCATCCCGTTCACCATCCGGCAGATGCGGACGATGGCGGGCCACTGATCAGCGCCAGGGGTGTAGTCCTGGATGGTACGGCGCACACTCTGGACAAAAAGATGGAGCGCGCCGTACTCGTCGGGAGAGTGCTGGTTGAAAGTCCTCTCAATCGGACAGGCCAGACCGTCCAGGCGGAAAAGCGCCTCGGCGTGCAGGCGCAGCCGTTCCCGGGATGTCACCAGCAGGTGCAGACCGGGTGCGGCTTCCAGCAGGGCGATGAGCAGCTCTGCGCCATCCAGCAGATGCTCAAAATTGTCCAACAGCAGCAGCAGTTGGCGCCCAGCCAAATAGCCGATCAGTTGCTGGCGGAGCGGGCGAGGATCGTTCTGAAAGGGATAGCCCAGACTATCGCCGATGGCCCGGGGCAGTTCCTCGGCGCTGGTCAGGGCCGTCAACTCCAGCCAAAAGACGCCGTCGGCAAAATGGGGCAGCCCGGCGCGCCCGACGGCCAGGGCCAGGCTGCTTTTGCCCATACCGCCGGGACCCAGAATTGTCACCAGGCGGTGGTCGGGGGCCGTGAGGAGCGTGGCGAGTTGGGCCAGTTCGTTCTCCCGCCCAATGAGGGGGGTGGTGGGTGCGGGGAGGTTGGACAGGATGAAAGGGTGAGGGGGTGACAGGGTGACAAGGTGAGGGGGGAGTGTGCTCGTCGCCTTGTCACCTTGCCGCCCTGTCATTTTGCCAAGAAATTGTCCTGTGCGAATGGCGTCGGCCAGGGCAACTGTTTCGGGGGAAGGGGGCACGCCCAACTCCTGGTCCAGGGCTTCGACGCAGCGCTGGAACGCGGCCAGAGCCGGGGCCCGGTCGCCCAGACTGGCGTGGGCTGTCATCAGCGCCCCATAGGCCGCTTCCGGGGTGTGGCCCTGGGCAATCCAGCGCTCGGCCCACTGGATAGCCTCCTGCCAGCGCTGCTCGGCCAACAACAGAGCCAGCAGACGCCCGATCCGCTGGTCATAGAGAGCGGCCAGACGATCCCGCGCCGGGAAGACCCACTCGTCGTAGAAGCCGGGGAGCAACTCGCCGCCGTAGGCTTGCAGGCTGGGCAGCAGATCGTCTGCCCGGTCTGCCTGGGCAGGCCCGGCGGTCAGCGCGCCGGTGTCCACTTCCCACTTGCCGTCGGCAATCCAGCGGATGGCAATTTTGTCCGTATGCAGCAGTTCTTCGGGCACAGCCCGGCGCAGACGCCAGAGCGCATGGCGCAGATTGTTGCGGGCATTTTCCTCTGTGGCGTCGGGCCAGAAGATACCGGCCAACTGCTCCCGGCGGTGGTCGATGCCGGGATGCAGAACCAGCCAGGCCAGGAGGGATTGGGCCGGGCGCGAGGGCAGTTCGACGGTTTCGCCATCCAGTGTCAGCGTGAATTGTCCCAAGAGGCGGACGGTCAGCATAGGGCGCGCTCCATTCATCCGGGCCGATGAAGGGTTCGTTGGAGTGGCATCCCGGCGGGCAAAAACACGTTCGATTAACGGTAGCGAACACAGTGGGGGACGGGCAATGACTATTGTCAAGTATAGCACGAATCACAGCCACGTATAAGTGCGCAACGCGACCCCATCCTGGAGGCACAGGTGTCCCAGCCCCAATTTGCCAAGAGCTTCGACCCCGTGCGGGCGGAAGAGTTCAACAACCGGATGGAGGATCTCTTCAACCAGATGGGGCTGGTGTTGATGTTGGGTATCGGCCAGAAGACCGGGCTGCTGGATGTGCTGGCCGGTCTGCCGCCCTCTACCAGTGGGGCAATTGCCCAGGCCGCGGGGCTGAATGAGCGCTATGTGCAGGAGTGGCTGGCCTGTCTGGCCTGTGGGGAGGTGGTGGAATACAGGCCGGAAAGTGAAACCTTTGCCCTGCCTGGGGAACACGCGCGCTGGCTGGCCCCCAAGCAGCCGACTTTTGCGCCGGGTGGCGGCTTTCCCGGCGCGGATCTGCTCTCGGAAGCCTTTGGCATTCTCTACGACGTACAGTCCCGGGTGACGGATTGCTTTCGGCTGGGCGGCGGCGTGCCCTACAGCGCTTATGGCCCTTTCCACGAGTTGATGTACCGGGAGCGCAGCGCCTTTTTCGACCGCATTCTGCTGCCATCGGTTTTGCCCCTCTTCCCCGGCTGGGGCAAGGCGATGGAGCAGGGCGCGGCGGTGGCCGATTTTGGCTGTGGCCGCGGTCACATTCTGCATCTGCTGGCCCAGAGCTATCCGAATAGCCAATTCACCGGCTATGACATCTCCCCGGCGGAGATTGAGCGGGCCAGGGCCATCGCTTCCAGGTTGGGTCTGGTCAATCTCCGCTTTCATCTGGCCGATGTGGCCGGGCTGGAAGTGGAAGGAGTCTATGACTACGCCCTGGCCTTCGACTCCATCCACGACCTGGCCCAACCGGAGCGGGCCGCCGCGGTCATCGCCCGCTCGCTCAAGCCGGGCGGCTCGCTTGTGATGCAGGAGTTCGCCGCCTCCAGCCGCCTGGAGGAGAATCTGGACCATCCCCTGGGGACCTGGCTCTACGCCCAATCGGTGCTCTATTGTATGACCGTCTCCCTCTCCCAGGGGGGGCCGGGGCTGGGCTGTATGTGGGGGAAGGAGCGGGCGCTGGAGATGTTGGCCCAGGCCGGTTTTGGCGAAGTGGAGGTGAGACGCACGGAGGCGGACCTCTACAGCGACTATTTTGTGGCGCGGGTTTCGCCTGTGTGAACCGGCTGGGGCGCTTTTGGGATCGAGCGTTGAGGGTGGCTGTGCGGGTGACGGTGGATAAAAGAAGTTCGACTTTTTCCGAAAAGTCGAACTTCTTTGTTGCAATCATTTCGCAAATACTCAACCCGCGGAGCTTTACCCGCTGGCCGCGCCGCCGATAACGACGATATACTCCCCCTTCAGCGCCTGACCCTCCACCCCAGCCAGCAGTTGGGAGAGTGTACCCCGCTCCACCTTTTCGTAGAGTTTGGTCAAATCGTTAGCCAATGCGGCGGGCCGATCCCCATAGACGGCCAGGGCATCGGCCAGAAAGAGAGCCAGCCGGTAGGGGCTTTCGTAGAAGACGAGGGTGTGGGGAGAGGCGACGTCTATTTCCAGAAAGCGACGGCGTGCCCCCGCTTTGCGGGGTGGAAAACCCCGGTAGGTGAAGCTGTGCAGGGGTAGGCCGGAGAGAACCAGCGCCATCACCAGCCCAGAGGGGCCGGGAATCATTGTGACGGGCAGCTCTTCTTCGATGGCCCGGCGCACGGCCGTATAGCCGGGGTCCGAAATGCCCGGCGTCCCCGCGCTGGTGACAATCGCCACGGACTGCCCCGCACGCAGCAGGCCGATGATCCGCTCCACGGCCTGCTTTTCGTTGTGTTCGTGATAGGAAATCTGGTTGGCGCTGATCTCGAAATGGGCCAGCAGCCGCCCGGTCTTACGGGTATCCTCCGCGGCGACCACATCCACCGTGCGCAGGGTTTCCAGGGCGCGCAGGCTGATGTCGTCCAGATGACCGATGGGGGTCGCCACCAGATAGAGCATCAGGCCGTTTGCCGCTTTTTCAGAAGATGGGCTTTGGCGATCTCGACGCTGACCGCGGCGTCCCGGCCATAGGCATCCGCTCCCACATCCCGGGCAAAGTTCTCCGTGACCGGCGCGCCGCCCGCCATCACATAAATGTCGTCCCGTATGCCTTCGGCGATCAGCGTGTCCACGACGACTTTCATGTAAGGCATTGTAGTAGTCAAAAGCGCACTCATCCCCAACAGTTGGGGTTTATGTTCGTAGATGGCCTCCAGAAACATCTCAGCGTCCACATTGATGCCCAGATTGATCACTTCCAAGCCAGCGCCCTCCATCATCATCGCCACCAGATTCTTGCCGATGTCGTGGATGTCGCCCTTGACCGTGCCGATGACCATTTTGCCGATCTGCTCGGCACCGGTTTCGGTGAGCAGGGGGCGCAGAATCTCCATCCCGCCTTTCATGGCATTGGCGGCCATCAGCACTTCGGGCACAAAGAGAATGCCGTCCCGAAAGTCTACGCCCACGATCTCCATACCGGCCACCAATCCCTGATCCAGAATCTCTTGGGGGGTATAGCTTCGGGCCAGCCCTTCGTGGGTCTGGGCGACGATCTCCTCACGCAGGCCATCGTAGAGGTCATCCTGCATTTGCAGGAAGAGGTCTTCATCGTTCAGATCAGAAAAATCGAGTTCCATTGCATCTCTCCAAATAGTGAAAATTTGTGGCTCTGCCAGCTTATTCCGTACCAGCGAGGAGCTAACGCATATGCGTTAGTCGGTCGGCCAACCAGCTGAAACGTGAGATGTCGTCACATACTCTCACGTTTCATGTCTTCACGTTTCCGCACAAATCGTGGCTCGGCCACCTTATGCCCTACGCGTGGGCCACCCGGCAAACTCTTCCACCGCGGCCAAGAGCCGGGCCAAATCTGCATCCCAACATTCGCCCATATGCGCGATACGCAACGCCTTGCCTTTATACTCGCCGTAGCCGTCCGATAGCTCCATCTCTCGTTGTGCCAGGAATGCGTTCAGCGCTTCTACACCCCACCCAAAACTGTTGGCAATCGTCGTCACAGTGGGAGAAGCGTAGCCCTCCTCCGCCATCAGGGAGAGACCCCGGGCCTCGGCCCAGCGCCGGGTAGTCTCGGCCAGCCGGTGATGGCGGGCAAAGCGCGCCTCTGTCCCTTCAGCAAAGATGCGGTCCAGTTGCAGGCTCAGGGCGCGCATCAACGAAATGGCGGGAGTAGCCGGCGTTGTGCTACGCTTCAAATAGCGTTCCAGCAGCAGAAAATCAAAATACCAGCCCCGGCCCGTCACGGTCTGCGCCCTGGCAAAAGCCCGGTCGCTGACCGCAGCAAAAGAGAGACCCGGCGGCAGGGCCAGGGCTTTCTGGCTGGAAGTCAGGCAGAGGTCCAACCCCCATTCGTCCACGGGGATGCGCGTCCCGCTGAAAGAGGAGACCGCATCCACCAGCACCAGCGTCTC
Source organism: Caldilineaceae bacterium (assembly GCA_023384455.1). Taxonomy (GTDB): domain Bacteria; phylum Chloroflexota; class Anaerolineae; order Caldilineales; family Caldilineaceae; genus JACQGT01. Next base: position 32,385 of record JAHDWH010000012.1, read on the forward strand.
TGGGTTGAGAGAGCGCACAGCCCCGGCGATCTCCGCTACCGGGCTGGTGACGCCGGTGCTGGTCTCGTTGTGGACGACGGTAATCGCGTCCACTGGGCCGTCAACCAGGGCCGCAGAGAGCGCCTCGGCCACCTGCTCCGCTTTCACCGCCGTACACCAGGGCACATCCACCCGCACAGCCTCTTTGCCACAGCCCACAGCCACGTCATACCAGCGCTGGCTGAAGGCACCGTTGACAAAACTGATCACCCGCCCGCCCACACAGTTGCGGATAGCGGCCTCTTGCATAGCCGAGCCGGTGGCGGCCAGAATATAGACCCGACTGTCTGTAAAAAAGAGGCGCTGTAGCTGCTCCTCACATTTGGCATAGAGCGCTTCAAATTCGTCCGAGCGGTGGCCGATCAGCGGCGCAGTCTGGGCGGCCAGCACATCCGGGTGGACGTCCGTAGGGCCGGGGATGAAGAGGCGCTGGGGCGGTTTGTTGGCGGGCGTTCCAACGATAGGGAAAGTCATTCTCTTTCCTTTGTGTCTCAGAGTCTTGGTAGTTGCGATCCCCGCTGATCGATTATTGTGCTACGCTGCCAGAACAGTATAGTAGGAAAGAGGGGTTCTCCCCAAAAAGAGGGACAAGAGAGCGGTTTGCATTCTGCCCGAAAGGGTCAGTCGTCAAGGCCTTCCAAAGCTAAAAGCAGCTAAAAAAACCCACTTGACGTTGCTTGGATAAGGTGTTATACTCGCAATCGTGTCTTGGCTACAGTCTTTTCACGCAGACATAATCCACCTGTTCGATTCCGCTTAACAGGTAACGGTGGTCCAGAGTTCCGTAATCCATATCCTGTCGATATTGGTTATTTGGTGCTACGACCATTGAATCCGGAAACCTCTATGCCGGTCTCGTACTATCATGCTCACCAGTCCTACATAACAACAAAACAGACAAAGTGCCGGGGATTTCTCCGGTATTCCTGTTTTCGACCAACCTCCCTCAAGGTTCTCGTGCAACGGGCGTTATGCATGTGGCTGCCAAATGAGAAGTGGCTCCAAGAAAGTTTTTAGATTTCAATCGGTTTTGTTTCCACCAATTCTAACTTGAGTGTCTCGAAATCTATCTCCGAAAACTTTCTTGAATTTACTTAAGTATAAGCTGTCGAAGTATCTATATAGCTGTACAATCATCCACCACTATGGAGGAAGCATGAAACGATCCATCTATCTGACTGTCGTAGCGCTGGTATTAGCCATCGCGTTGGTGGCATGTGGGGGGCCACAAACTGCCGCCCCTGCCGCAGAAGCCGAACAGCCGGCCGGAAAGACGGCTGAACAGCCAGCAGAAAAGGAGGCCGCAGAGCCGGTAGAAGCAGCCGCAGAAGACTACGCCAATGCATCCCGGGAAGAAACCCTAATTATCGACAAACCAAGCCGTCTTGAGGGAGGCGACAACTGGAACCCCTTTGTACCGGGCAACTCAACGGGTTGGGGTCTGACTACTTTGGGCTATGATCCTTTGATCCTGCTCAGCTATGGTACTGGCGAGATTGAGAATTGGATGGCCGAATCTCTCACCTCCAACGAGGATGCCACAGTCTGGACGCTGAAGCTGCGCCCAGGCATCACCTGGAACGACGGCACACCCTTGACTGCGGCCGACATCGTCTTTTCGACTGAACTGCAACTGAAAACCGAGGGTCTTGGTCAGCACTTCACCTACAAAGAGTGGATCGCATCGGTGGAGATGATCGATGAGCTGACTGTGGTCTACAACTTGAACAAGCCAAACGTGCGTTTTGCCCTGGAACGCTATGCAGACAACCTGTGCGGCGTTGACAGCATCGTTCCGCAGCATGTTTGGGAAGGCGTAGAAGATCCAAGCACCTTCACCAACTTCGATCTGGAAAAAGGGTATCCCCTGAGTACCGGCCCGTACATTCTGAATAAGGTCACTGAGAACGAGTCCATCTGGGTGCGCAACGATCATTGGTGGGCAGCGGAGACTGGTCTGAAAAAGCTGCCTGAGCCAAAGAAGATCATTATCTCCTATGTGGGACCGGAGGAAATTCGCACCGCCACGGGTATTGATGACGGCTTCGACACTATGGAGGACATTACCCTGGGATCCTTCCAGGCTCTGCATGGCCAGAACTCCAACTGGATCGCGTTCCAGGAAGAGCTGCCCTATGTGTGGCCGGATCCGTGCTCTCGCAGCCTGACTGTCAACAATGCGGTCGCGCCTTGGGACGACAAGGATATGCGCTGGGTACTGAACTACGTTATGGACCGGCAGCAGATCATCGACATCGCCTACGAAGGCACTTCCATCATGGGTCCATACCCGTGGCCACTCTACCCCTCCATGCAGCCCTATACCGACCTGGTACCGGCAGAGACTATCGCCAAGTTCACCGAGCCTAATCTTGCTAAGGCCGAAGAGATTATGCTTGCCAAAGGCTATGAGAAGGACGGTGACTACTGGAGCAAGGATGGAAAGCAGTTGGGTTTGGAGATCCAGGTGCATGAGGCCTTTTCCGAGCTGGAGCGGGTAGCCGACGTCTACGCAGAGCAACTGCAACGCTTTGGAATCAACGCGGTAAAGCTCAAGCTAACTGGCGGCACCTGGGGCGACAATTCGGCGACAGGCAACTATGCAGCCCAGAGCGGCTGGCAGACATGCGGTTCTATCCTCGAACCCTACAACACACTGCGTCAAATGAGTGCAACCGAGATCGCGCCGATTGGCGAGCGCTTTAATCTACCTCAAAGTAATCGCTTCCGCTACCTGAACGAGGAGTATACCCAGCTGGTGAATGAAATCGGCACCCTGGCTTTGGACGACCCCAAGCTGTTGGAGCTGACCGCCAAAGCCCTGGAAATCTTCTATGATGAGTTGCCAGCCATCCCGACGGCCCAATCCAGAAAGTTGGTGCCCTTTAACACCACCTATTGGACCAACTGGCCGACCATCGACAACTACTATCAGCGTCCGGTTACCTGGTGCCCCAGCTTTATCGGCGTCCTCCCAGAGATCCAATCGACCCAGAAGTAATTTGTAACTAAACGGCTGCCGGCCTGCCTCTCAGGCCGGCAGCTTATCGTACCTGTGTTCTGGAGGTAGCGTACATGGGCGGATTAACCCGCGAATACGTCCTGCAACGTTTTTTTATGTTTCTGCTGACCATCTGGTTGGGATCATCATTAATTTTCGTCATCCCGCGCTTGGCCCCAGGCGATCCGGTCACAACCATGGTAACCCGTATTGCTATGGACCGTGGTTATGTAGAAAATGCAGACGAGATCATCGCCAGTTGGAAAGCCCGCTTTGGCCTGGACCAGCCTATGTGGGTGCAGTATGTGCGTTATTGGGGCAATGTGGCACGCTTCGACTTCGGCTTTTCACTGGCCCGCTTCCCTACACGAGCCTGGGATATGGTGCGGCCGGCCATTCCATGGTCACTGGGTTTACTGGCCGTAGCGACCACCCTCTCCTTCCTGCTGGGCATCACGATTGGGGCTTTGATGGGCTGGCGGCGGACGCCCCGCTGGCTGCAAACGATCTTGCCCACAAGCCTCACCTTTGCATCTATCCCTTACTTTATGTTTGGAATTGTGCTGATCTATGTGGTGGGCTTTAAGCTACACTGGCTACCGGCCACCGGTGCTTATTCTCGCAACGTCAACCCAGGTTGGAATTGGCCATTTGTCATCGACGCAGTTAGGCATGCGATTCTGCCCATCGCGTCTATCGTGTTGACCTCCATGGGCGGCTGGGCGTTGGGCATGCGCGGTCTGATGATCAGCGTTAATAGTGAAGATTACTTCATTTTGGCCCAGGCCAAGGGGCTGACACCCACCCGCGTCTTCCTCCGCTATGGCGTACGTAACGCTATCTTGCCAGCCCTAACCGCATTGGCCCTCGGTCTCGGCGGCCTGATCGGTGGCTCGATCCTGGTCGAGTTTATCTTCGCCTATCCAGGAACAGGTTATCTGCTATATCAGTCCATCATCACCCAGGACTATACGGTGACCCAAGCTATCGCCAATCTGATCATCCTTATCACGGCTTCGGGTGTCCTCCTGCTCGATCTAAGCTATCCATTGATCGATCCCCGAATCACTTATAAAAAGAACACAGGCTAAAGTCGTTACAGCAGCAAAAAAAGATCAAAATACCGGTCACCATAGCCGGTTCTAGGCAGGTCCGCCACAGCACTTTGTAGCGGAAACAAGTCAAAAAGGAGAGTGGTGTGGCCCAATTGCTTGATAATCAAATCGGCAGCAGCAAGGTCGCTTGGCGTTTTAACACCTGGGATATAGCTTGGCTAAATGTTAAATTCTTGCTCGGCGGCGGGATTGTGCTCACCATCGTCCTGTTCGGCCTCGTAGGCCCGTTCTTCTGGGACACAGACCTGGCCTACACCGGATCTTCACCGTTAAATCTGCCGCCCAGTTGGTCCAAGGGTGGCAACGCCGAACATCCGTTGGGGACAGAAAGCAACGGTCGCGATATGCTAGCCCAGCTCATTGTGGGCACACCATCTTCGCTCAAGGTCGGATTTCTGGCTGCAACTATCGGCATGGTGGTTGGTCTGTTTCTTGGTTCTCTGGCTGGATACTTCGGCGGGTGGTGGGATCACGTGATTCGCACCATCAGCGACTCGGCCATTACCATCCCTGCCCTGGCGGTACTGATCGTGATCGCAGCCTATATTCCCATGACGAACTCCACTGGTATGGCCCTGATCCTGGCGATGTTTGCCTGGCCGGGGCCAACGCGTCTGGTTCGTTCCCAGATATTATCCCTGCGGGAACGGGGTTATGTGCGCATGGCCATGCTGTCGGGGGCACCTGCGCTTGAGATCATGTTCGTGGAGATGGTACCCAACATGCTTCCCTGGCTGGCTGCCAGTTTGACCGGCGGCATCTCCGGTGCGATTCTGGGCGCTACTGGCCTAGAGGCGCTCGGATTGGGGCCGACACGGGTGCCATCCCTGGGTATGATCATCAACCACGCGACCACGAACTCCGCTCTCGTGCGCGGGATGGTCTGGTGGTGGCTACCGCCCATTATTACGCTTATGATCATCTTCGTGGGCTTCTTTCTTATGACAATTGGCTTGGACGAAATTGCAAATCCACGTCTAAGGGGAGCCAAAGCATGAGCGCTGTAGACAGGAAGCAAAACGCCCTCGTAGTAGACGATCTACACGTTCACTACTTCTCGCCACGGGGGTCAATCATTGCCGCCAACGGTGTATCTTTTTCGTTGCGCAAAGGTGAAATACTTGGGCTAGTGGGAGAATCCGGTTGCGGCAAAACAACGGTAGCCATGGCTATTTTGCGCATGATACAGCCGCCGGGACGCATTGTGCATGGGCAAATCCGGATCGACGGCCAAGACATTGTCGGCCTTTCAGAACGCGCGATGCGAAAGGTGCGCTGGCAAGAGTTGGCCCTCGTTCCTCAAGGCGCCATGAATTCCCTCAACCCGGTAACCCGGATCCGCGAGCAGATGGGCGATGCTATCACAACCCACGAAGCAGTGAGCCGTGAGCAACTGCGGGAACGTATCCTCAAGCTGATGACCGATGTGGGCTTGCCGGAACGTGTAATCAGTATGTATCCCCACGAATTGAGCGGCGGAATGAAGCAGCGGGTATGTATTGCTATGTCCATCGCGCTGAACCCCAAAGTAATCATCGCCGATGAACCTACCAGCGCGCTGGATGTGGTCGTGCAACGTGTCGTGGCGCAGACTTTGCTGGATGTCAAAGAGCGGCTCGGGGTCTCCATGGTGTTGATCGGCCACGATATGGGGTTGCAGGCGCAACTAGTCGATCGAATTGCTGTCATGTACGCCGGGAATCTGGTGGAGGTGGCGCCGGTGATCGCGGCATTTGAGAACCCGCTGCACCCATACACCCAGATTCTGATCGAATCGATCCCATCAATCAAGGAACGAAAGCCACTTAAGGTTACAGAAGGAATAACCCACGATTTACGCAACCCACCGCCCGGCTGTATCTTCCAGTTCCGGTGTATGTGGGTTGAACAGAAGTGTCGTGAAAGTGCGCCGCCCATGATGGAAATGGCAGATAACCATTTTGTCGCCTGCTGGCAATATCCCGAAAGATACGAATCAACCAAAACCCAATCAGACCTTACCCTTGAGAACTCATGACACAACCCCTTCTAGAGATCAAAGAGGCAACCAAGACGTTCAAGAGCGGCATCTTGGGCACGAAGTCGGCCATAGTCGCGCTGGACTCTTTCAATCTCAAAATATACGAAGACCCGGCACGCATTACGACAATTGCGGGCGAAAGTGGCAGCGGCAAAACCACCTTGGCCAATCTCATTCTGGGCTTTATGCCCCCGTCCGAGGGGCAGATTCTCTACAAGGGTGTGGATATCGCTACGATGGATCGGACACAGCGCTTGGGCTTCCGTCAAGAAGTACAGGCCATTTTTCAGGACCCCTACGAAGTCTACAACCCCTTTTTCCGAATCCGCCATACCTTTGACTTGGTTATGCGTCGCTTTACCCTGGCACGCAGTAAGGCTGACCAGCGGGAGATGATCGAAGACGCCCTCAATCTGGTGGGTCTGCGCGGCGAGGAAATTCTTGAAAAATATCCCCACCAACTGAGCGGGGGTCAGCGTCAGCGGGTGATGGTGGCAAGAGCCTATATGTTGCACCCTCGTCTGATCGTGGCTGATGAACCCGTATCCGCTGTAGACGCGTCATTACGTGCTATGATCCTGGACATTATGCTGCGTTTGCGGGATGAACACGGAATCTCGTTTTTGTATATCACGCATGATCTGTCAACCGCCTATCAGATTGGCGACGATATGTACGTGCTGTTTCAGGGCATCACGGCTGAGTCGGGAGATACCCGCACAATCATCGAGAACCCAAAACATCCGTACGTGCAGGAATTGATCAGTTCGATCCCTGTGCCCGATCCGAGAACCAAATGGGATACAACCATCCAACTGCCGGATGAGGAGACTATGCGCAAGGAACATATGAACGGATGCCGGTTTTACCAGCGTTGCCCGCATAGAATGAACGCATGTTTGCAGGCACAGCCACCGCGGTTCTCGGTCGGCAGCGAACACCTTGTGGCCTGCTACCTGTACGAGTAAGACGCTTCTTCCTCTATTGTGCGTGACTTCGATGATGCCTCATGCGCCAGCTCCGATCTATCCCACCGGGAGTCCGGCCAACACTTTCTTGCAGATAAACACTCAACCCAACGCCAAATTAGTATGTTGCGTCCATGGACTGAAGGACAAGAAAATATTGGCGCTGCGGTCTGCAGCCCAGTTTGTCGCAGATACTCTCAGCCAGGCCTGATATATCACTCGGAGAAATACGATGAGCTACATAGGGAAATACAAGCCGGACCCCGATTTCCAGCGCTTGCTCACCGTCTTTCGCCGAGAAGGCGAGCCGGATCGTATCCCTTTTCTCGAACTTTTTGCTGACCTGGAGATCATGGAGGATGTCCTGGAGAAGCCGATCCCTCGTTTCGGGCGATTGGAATCACAAGGAGTGAATCGGGAGATGGAGGCGCGCTACTGCGATGCCCACATCGAGTTCTATCACAGCCTGGGCTATGACTATGTGCGCGCTGTCACGAGAGGAGGCGACCTACAGTTCGGTCACATACAACTGGACGACACTGCCAAACTCTCCAAAGGCAAGCGCAGTTGGATTCGCGGGTCTGGTGGGCTTGTCACCAACTGGACCCAATACGAAGCGTACCCGTGGCCCGATTCCCGCGATATAGACTACTGGATGTTGGAGTATCTATCCGGCCATCTGCCGGATGGGATGAAACTTTTGGCCCATAGCGGCAGCATCCTGGAGTCTGTGATGTGGTTGATGGGCTACGAGACCTTTGCGATGAACCTGTACGACCAGCCAGACCTGTTGGAGGTCATGTTTGAACGCGTCGGCCAAATGTACATGGATCGCTGCCACGCATTGAGTCAATTTGATGCTATCGGGGCCATCTGGATTAACGACGATATCGGCCATCGGTCCGGGACCATGATTGCGCCCGATCACCTGCGCCACTACGTATTTCCCTGGTGGAAACGTATCGCCGAATGTATCCACGCTCAGGGCCGTCCTGTACTGCTGCACTCGTGCGGCAAACTGGAGCTGGTCATGGATGAGATCATCGACGATATCGGGGTCGATGCCAAACACTCGTTCGAGGATACAATTTTGCCTGTGACCGAAGCCAAGAAGCTGTATGGAAACCGTGTTGCGCTCCTAGGGGGAGTCGATATCGACTATATATGTCGGCACTCAGAGGAGGAAATCCGCCAATACGTGCGCAACGTAATCGACGTCTGCGGACCGGGAGGCAGCTATGCTCTGGGTACGGGCAACAGTGTGGCTAACTACATCCCCGTCCCAAACTATCTGGCCATGCTGGACGAAGGCCGACGCTATGGAGTCTACTCATGAACAGTCGCGAACGCATTCGTACCATCATAGATGGCGGTGAGCCAGACCGTTGTGGTCTGTGGCTGGGGAACCCCCACAAGGATACGTGGCCGATCTACCTGAAGGCATTTGATCTACCGGACGAGGAGAGCGTGCGCCGTCATTTCCAGGATGATTTCCGCTGGATTCGGCCGGGTGAAAACGACTACAAGCATCCAGAAGGCAGACCGATCTTTGACAATCCACGCAGCGGAGTAGAACTGAGCGCGGGCGGGGTCTTTGCAGACTGCGAGGATGCCCAGGAAGTCGAAGACTTTGCCTGGCCCAATCCAGATTTTCTTGACTTTTCCCACACGCTGGAAGCCCTCGACGCCGCCGGGGACCTCTATCGGGCCAGCGGCTTTTGGTGTCCCTTCTTCCACAACCTGTGCGACTTTCTGGGCATGGAAAACTACTTCATAAAAATGTACACCCATCCCGAAGTAGTTCATGCCATTACACGCCATGTGGTCGATTTCTATCTTGAAGCCAATCGACGTTTTTTCCAGGCGGCTGGCCCCCGGGTGGATGGATTTTTCTTTGGCAACGATTTTGGCAGTCAGCGTGGCCTGCTGATCGGGCCAAACCTGTTTGACGAGTTCGTGGCCCCCTATTTCCGCCAACTGACGGAATTGGGCCACGAATACGACTATCAGGTGATCCTGCATTCCTGCGGATCGATCCACACAGTACTCCCGCGCATCGTCGATATGGGTGTTGACGCCCTGCATCCGTTGCAAGCCAAAGCAGCCAATATGGATGCGGCTACCCTGGCCCGGGATTTCGGAAAACAATTGGCCTTTATGGGCGGCATCGATACCCAGGACCTGCTGGTCAATGGCACGCCCGAAGAGGTCAAAGAGGATGTGCGGCGGGTCAAAAGCTTGCTGGGGCCAAACCTGATTGTCAGCCCCAGCCACGAAGCCCTGTTGCCCAACGTCCCAGCAGAGAATGTGCGGGCTATGGCAGAGGCGGCCCTGGAACAGAATTGAACACCGTGACATCGAGTCTGTATAGATAAAGGAAAAAAACATGCGCCTGGGCGTTGTAGGAATGATGCCGTCGGACTTCCGCGCCATCAACAGCGAACATTTGGCCGCGGTACGCGGCTTGGGACTGAGCGGCGTGGGTTTTCACGCCGGGGGGCGGGGACTCTTCGACGTGACCAGCGCAGAAACCGCGCAGGCGAAGAAGACCTTCGCGGCGGCGGGGATGGACATTGTGCAGTTTGGCATCGGCTACCCCGACTGCCTCTTTGCGCCGGAAGTTGCGGCGCGGGACGAAGTTGTAAAGGTAATCGGACAGGGGCTGGAAGTGGCGGCAGAGTTGGGCGCGCACGTCTGCCTGATCCGCACAGGCAGCCTGAGTCCACGGGGGTCTTACTTCCCAGCCGCCGAGAATCACAGCCCGGAAGCCTGGCAGCGGCTGCGGGAAACTGTGCGCCGCATCGCCGACAAAGCGGAAGCCGTCGGGCAGATGGTCGTCATCGAGACCCACCTGCTCACGATTCTGGGTTCGCCCGAGGCCAACCAGCAGATCATCGCCGAAGTCGCTTCGCCCCGCATGAAAGTGGTGATGGACTACACCAACCACTTCCCCACAATGCAGAGCGTCTTCCACAGCACAGAACGGCTCAACCACATTTTTGATCTGATGGGGCCGATCTCCGGCGTGGCCCACTGCAAAGATATCGTCTTCGGACCAAAGCTGGTGTTGCACATCGACGAGGCCATCCCTGGCGAGGGGCTGTTGGACCTGCACACGGCCCTGCGCCGCTGGCAAAACCTCTACCCGGACGGCTATATGCTGTTGGAACATCTGCCCGACGCCGACTACCCCCTGGCCGCGGCCAACACGCGGCGCATCGCAGCCGAGGCGGGTGTGGAGATTCACTGAGGCACACAGGATAGTGCCCGAATTTCAAATAGCGAAAGGGGTGGCTTTGCGCCACCCCTTTCCTGTCCTCAAGCAGGGACTCTTTCCGGCTCTACATCTTTGGCAGCAATATAGGCGATAAAATACTCCTCCCCTCCCGAGTCTCTCTCGGCGTCCAGATAAGAGTCAACGCCCCGGGGTCTGGGAATTTCCTCGCCATCCTCGATCAATCCCCGCAGATGAAATGCCAGGGCCGATTTCATATTTCCTATCGTCTGGTTGAAAGTTCTGCCGGTGGCGACACAGCCCAGGACATCAGGCGAATAGGTTGAAAACCCTGTCCCACTCTTTTCGATCACAATCAGATATTTATCTGTCATATTTAGGGTTTATCCTTTCCTGTATCTTTCAACCCGGATTGCTTGAGAATACTGTTCAAAGTTCCCTTTCGTACCTCGTCGCTTGGCTTGCCCGACACAGTGACTTTGCCTTTTTTGGTCGGATGCTTAAATTGACGGTGGCTACCTTCCGTACCAACCAAATACCAGCCATCAGTCTCAAGGAGTTTGATCACATCCCTGATTTTCATAAGGGCATCCTATCGCACTATCCAGCGAAGGTCAATGGAGTTCTATACGTGTCGACGAGTCCACCGCTCACCGATAACTTCCCCGCTATCGCGTAAAGAGCGTCCGCCGCACATAGTCCCCGTCGTCCGAGGCCAGGTAGGCCAGGAGTTTGGCAACGCCGATGGGATCGCCCAGGTTGGCATTCGCCAGCACATCCTCGTAGGGGCGGCCCTGCTTGTTGGCCGCGTCCCGCACATTGTCCAGCTTCATTTCCGTGGCAATGCCGCCGGGACAGACCGCATTGACCCGAATGTTGCGCGGGGCCAGATGGCCGGCCAGCACCATCGACATCCCGTTGACCGCGCCTTTGCTCGTCCCATAGGCAATCGACGAACTGCCGCCCAGCACCCCCGCACCGGAAGCGATCAGAATCATCACCCCCCGTTTGGACCTGGCAATCAGCGGCGTGGCGTATTTGGTGCAGAGAAAAGTCCCCCGCACATTGACCTCCATCACAAAATCGAAGGTATCCACCGGGAATTCTTCCGGCTGGAGGAAGGCGCCCAGCAGCACCCCCGCCGCGCAGATAATCACGTCCAGATAGCCGTGACTTTCGCCCACCTGGACAAAGAGCGCCTGCACCGCCTCGTCGCTGCGGATGTCCACGGCGTAGAAGGTGGCGTCACCTCCGCTTGTGCGGATGGAGGCGGCCACAGCCTCGCCCTTCTCCGCTTTCACGTCTACCAGCAGGACGGTCGCGCCCCGCTGGGCACAAAGACGGGCTGTGGCCTCGCCGATGCCCTGAGCCGCGCCGGTGATGAGAATTTTCTTGCCGCGAATGTCTGCAATTGTGCCATCCATTGGGGGATTCCTGGTTGTGGGTGGGTGGGATGAATTGTGGATCGGCTGATTGGGTATGGGTTTCAATGACCGTTGCGTTGGGGCAGGGTCAACGGGTTTGTCTCTGCCGGCGGGAAAGAGGAAACAGCCCCAGTCCGGCCCTGTTTGCGCTTCAATTCCCGCAATTCCATTTCGGCCCGCCGCCCGTTATCCGGCAGGGAATAGCGCATATCCAGGCAATGTTCCAGCCAATGGGCGGCTTCTGTGTACTCCTTTTTCAGCAGGAGAATAGAGCCTAGATTGGCCGCGGCCAGGGCATCTTTGCTGTTCTTTTCCAAGGCGGCGCGCAAGCGGCGCTCCTGTTCCACCGGTTGACGATTTGCATTGAGCAGAACGCCCACATCAAAGATAATATCGGTGAGCATCTCCTTTTTGAAACGCTCGGCCCGGTGGCGGACGAGGGAGCGGGTGCGGGGCACAATCATATCCAGTTCGCGCACCATACGCACATGCAGCACAGCATCCTGCAATGGGCCGTCGATAAACACCTCAACCGACTCCCCTCCGTCCACCACCACATTGAGCAGCTTTTCCTCGCCGGCTATGTGGATCGACTGGATTAGCACAGGCTGCCAGTCCGTATTGGTAGCCGTCAGTTTGCCTGCATCCACTATCACCTGTAGACAGCCATCGTTATCACAGCCGTCCGGCCCGACGGGAACGGTCTGCTTCTGGGGAAACTGCACATCCAGCACTTCGATGAAATCCGGCGAATAGTTTTTGAAGATGCCCACATGCTCATGAATTTCGTCACCTTCCATCACTTCCACCACCATTTTTTGGCCGATAAAGCGCTCCAGCAGGGGATCAAAGACGCCGCCCGCGTGACCGATGAGATTCTCGCTCAGACGATAGAGGGACTTTTCGCTCTCGTCATTGATGTAGCGACCCGCGGGTTTTTTGGCCCGCCCCACCAATACCCCCACCACTTCGTTGATTGATTCGCTGGCTGTGCCGATAAATTTGCGCAACCCCCGCTTGCTGCGCTCGATAACTCCGGGATGGAAAGAACGGCGAATGTCCTTTTCCCGACGACGTCTGTTTTCCGGCGTCAACTGGTCTACAAAGCGGTAGATGACCTGAATATCCTTATACTCTTCCCCATAAAGAATATAGCTGGACTCGATATGTTTGGAGTCCTGCACATCGTCCCGATAGATCAATTCCAGGCCCGTGGATTCTATCTCCATCACGCCCCAGACGACTTTATTGTCCGTGCGTTCGATGGTTACGTGAAAACCTTCGAAGGAGTCCAGACAGGGATCTTTGCGTCGAGAGCGGAAATAGGAGCCAACGAGCGTGACCAGAAATATCAGACCGACGGTGTAGAGAAGGGATGTGTCTAGCATAGGCGGTTAGGAATTGGGGATTGGGTGACTGAAAGACGACTCAATACATTGTGCCGGTGGAGAGAGAACCGCTCACACAAGCGGAATGACACAGGCCGGGTCTTCGTTACGCGGGTTGTTGACGTGGGTGCTGACGGGTCGATAGGCCATCAACTCCGCAGGAAACGAGCGCATCAAATGCAGGAGCGGATCGGCCTTCTGAATATCCCGACTGAGCCACTCGTCGTAGTCCTCCGGGTGCAGGATCACCGGCATCCGGTTGTGGATGGGTGCCAGCAGTTCGTTGGGTTCGGTAGTCAGAATTGTGCAGGATTCAATAGCCGAACCATCCCGCTCCCAGCGCTCCCACAGACCGGCCAATCCAAACAGACCGTCGCCTTTCATCCCGATAAGCTGGGGCTGTTTACCCCCGGTGACCTTCTGCCATTCGTAAAAGCCGTCCGCCGGAATAATGCAGCGCCGGTATTTGAAGGCCGCCCGAAACGACGGCTTCTCCGCCGCGGTCTCAGCCCGGGCATTGATCATCCGGCTGCCGATGCTGGGGTCCGTAGCCCAGGAGGGGATCAGCCCCCAATTCAGAAAGGTGGCTTCCCGGCCATTGCCCGCATAGCTATCCCGAATCGCCAGCACAGGCTGGGTGGGCGCGATGTTATAGCGGGCAGCCAGAGGGGGCATCTGTTCAATCGAAAAAAGATCGGCAATCTGTTCCGGCGATACGCGCAGGGTAAATCGGCCACACATACAGGAACTCCTCGCATCGTTCGGATAGGCTGGGCTGGTGCCGGCGGCCCGCAAATGTCCCGGTATCTTACCCCTCGTCCGCTCGAATGTCAACCAGCGAAGCACCCATCCACATTGACAAAGCCCACACCCTTCGTTACACTTCCTCTGCCAGCGACAGCGACCCAACACCCACCACCCGCACCCCTACCCTAATGACAGAATCGATCATCGACATCAGCCGCTCCTTCTTCCAGCAGATCGTCCTGCCTATTCTGCAAGAGCATTTCCCCGCAGAGACGGCCCAGACGGCCTTCGGCGTCTTTGGCTACGGCTCCGAGGCCCTGGGTCTGGACGACGAACTGAGCCGGGATCACCACTGGGGGCTGCGTATCGACGCGCTGATGCCGGAGGCGGTCTTCCAGCAGAAGCGGGACGGGATGATGCGTCTCCTGTCAAGCCGCTTGCCCCACAGCTACCAGGGCCACTCCTTACGGGAAGGACATCTGGCCGGTGCGGGCTTTGCCCCGGACAGCCTGCCCGCCTTCCTCACCCGCACGGTCGGCATCGACCGCGCCCCGGTCACGGCCCAGGAGTGGCTGGCGATCCCGGAAGAGGAGATCATCCACATCGTCAACGGGGAAGTCTGGCACGACCCGTCTGGCGAGTTCAGCGCCCTGCGCGCCCACTTCGCCGGATACTACCCGCAGCCTGTGCGCCTGCGTCGCATCGCCCACTGGTGTCGCTACTATTCAGGGATGGGAACCTACGCGCTTAAACGGGCCATTTTGCGTGACAACGATTTCTACGCCACCACCCGTTTCAGCAACGCCATCCGCCTGGGCGTGCAACTGGCTTTTTTGCTGGACAAGCGCTACTTTCCCTATGACAAGTGGTTGATGGCCTATTTCCGTGACCTGCCCCGGATGTACGACCGGCTGGGTGGGCTGGTGGACGAAGCGGTGAAGCTCTCCACCGGCTGGGAACGCAAGCTGGCGATTCTGGACCAGATGTCCGATAGTTTGGACCGTACCCTCGTGGAAGACGGCATCATCCCGCCCCACCCCCCTTTCCAGCCCTCCTCCACTTCCGGCTACCGCTTGCTGGAACACGCCTACGCCGCCATCATTCAACACTTGCCCCCCGATCTCAAATCCGTCGTCCCCGTCTGGGATCAGGTCTATATGGAGCGCTTCCACAGCGGCTATGTGGATGGCGTGGACCTGGACGAATGGGACAAAATCTTGAATTTGACTGCCCAAACCGAAGATGGATGATGAGGTGATGGGATTCTGCCTCTGCCAACTCATCCTCTCATCATCCCGGAATCCTCCCTGACATTATCTGAACCACTGCACCGAAACCACAGACCTTTTGCTATGAACTCAAAACAACGCGTCCTCGCCACGGTCAATCGCCAGCCGGTTGACCGCACACCCATCGACTGTATGCTCTATCAGAAGCAGTTTGTGGAAAATCTGGCCGCCCAATGGGGCAGCCGGGAGGAGTTTCTCGACGACTTCGGCATCGACATCTTCGCTGGCTTCGTCCCCTATCCCAACCAGTTCGGGCGCAAATTCGACGTGACCGAACTGGCCGACATCAGACTGAACGATCCCCGAAACCCGCAATGGATCACCCACAGCGATTGGAACTACGACTTTGCCGGGGTCAATGTGGCCCAGGCCGTGGAGTGGTACGGCGACAAGCGGGCCATCCGCGCCCACCTGTGGGGGATTGTGGAGGGGACCAGCACCTTCCTGGGCATCGAAAAGTGCTGGCTGAATCTGGGAATGTACCCGGAGCTGATGATGGCCTGGTTTGACCGCTACGCCGACTGGTTGTGCGGGCTGGTGGACAACTGCATCGACGCGGGTGTGGACCTCCTCACCCTCTCCGACGATTGGGGCAGCAACAATACAATGCTCTTTTCGCCCCGGATGTGGCGGCGGATGATCCGCCCCTATACCGAGCGGGTGGTGCAGCACGCCCGCAGCCGGGGTGTGCCGATGATGTTGCACAGCGACGGCTATCTGATGCCAGTGATGGACGAAATCATAGAAATCGGCTTCGATCTGATCCATCCTATTCAAGAGAGCGCGGGAATGGATCCCCAGACGATTAAAGAGCAATATGGCGAGCGCATCGTCCTCTACGGTTCTCTGGATGTGGTGGACGGGCTGCTGGCCTACGACGGCGAAGCGCTGGATGAGTATATCCGCCACCGTTTTGAAATCTACGCACCCGGCGGCGGCTTTATCTATTGCACCGGCCACTTTGTGCAGAATGACATCCCGCCCTTGCGTCTGGTGCGGGCCTATGGCCTTGTCCTGGCAGAAGCGCAGAAGTTTGGCACGCGCTAAAAAACAGACCTCCCCAGGAGCGTAGCGCTCGCGGGGAGGTCGGGGGAACGATAAAAATCGAGCAGATCAGCCGGTTCAGCCTGCCCCTACCGCAATTGTCAGAATCGTCACAAAGGCGATAGAACTAAAGACGGTGACGATGAGGGCCATAAAAAAATAGGGGCTGTATTGGGGTCTGTGCTGGCCTGCACGGCCACGACGCCGAGACGTAACCGCGGCATAGTTGCGTGTGCGGGCTGGATTGGAGGAAAAGCGGCCACCATTTGTTTCTTTGGTCTGCTTAAAGGTAATTGCTTGCAAAAACATCTCCACCCCCGCAAAAGAAAGTTAATCTGAAACGTAACTGCTCACCCCCTCCCAACCTCCCAAAGTGGGGGAGGAGTCGATCCGCTTCCCTCCCTAGAATGGGAGGATAGGGTGGAGTGGCTGCACAGATACTCTGAAACAATTCACAAACTTACAGAAAACAATCACTATATTCCTATTATAGGCAATATACGCGCCAAGCGGCATGGGAAAATAGGGTCAGAAAGCCGGTCTCTTGTCTTGCCCAGGCAGCCTGTCTCGGTTTCTACTCAGGTGCGACGCACTCGCCAGGAGGGGATTCTTGTACAAAGATTCTGTGGCGAGTGCGTCGCACCTAAGCCCTGGGCAGGTATCTCTCTTAAGCCAATGTAAAGTCGCGCAGAATCGAATTGCCGATGAACTCCCGGATGATCGAATTATCCGGCACCAAATCTGCCTCGGCCGTGCGCACCCAGCGCAGAAAGGCCAAGAGACGGCGGGCCTCCACATAACCCGGCGAGTCCCACTCAATCTGCAAAAGCAGTGGCTCCACCACATCCCGCAGCACAGACAACTCGTAGAGCAGCGCGGCGTTGAACATCACATCTGCGTTATTCTGGAAGGGGAAGATGTAACGTTCCTCGCCCCGGCGCACACTCTCCCAGCGGCCAATCGTATCGGCCGCGCTATAGCCCCGGCTGCTGTGATCCCGGGCAATGCGCCGCATCAGGCGCACATCCGAAGTGGAAATGCGGTTGTGCCGGTCCATATTCAGATGGGTGAGCACGCTGACATAGACCCGCAGGGTCGATTCGGCTGGAACCGCCGTGGTCAGGGCCGGGTTCAGCCCGTGGATACCTTCCAGAATCAGCACCTGATTCGCTTCCAACCGCACAGTCTCGCCGATTTCGCTCTGCCCGGTCTTGAAATTGAAATAGGGCATTGTCACCTCGTCACCGGCTAAGAGCTGGGCCAGGTGTTCGTTGAGCAGGGGCAAGTTGAGCGCGTCGATGGACTCGAAGTCGTAGTTGCCATTCTCGTCCAAAGGGGTCTGCGCCCGCTCCACAAAGTAGTTGTCCAACGAAAGGGCATAGGGGCGGATGCCGTGGGAAAGCAGTTGGACACCCAGCCGCTTGGCAAAGGTCGTCTTGCCGCTGCTGCTGGGGCCGGCAATCAGCACAACCCGAATGCGCTGGCAGGTAGCATCGGAATTCTCCCAGGTCTTGGCGACCAGCCCAGAGATGTGGGCGATGCGCCGTTCGTGGAGGGCTTCGCTGATGAGGATCACTTCGGAGATTTTGCCCTGCACAATCGCATTGTTCAGGGAGCCGAGATTCTGCAGCCCCATGCGCCCCATCCATTCCCCATACTCCTGAAAAACATTTTCCAGGGCTGTGCTGGGCAGAATCGGTTGCAGTTGGTTGGGCTGCTGGCGGCGGGGAAAGCGCAGAAGAAAGCCCCGTCCATAGGAGGCCAGACCAAACCAGCGCAGATAGCCTGTGCTGGGGGCCATATAGCCGTGAAAATAATTTTGCAGATTGTCCAGGGTGTAGATCGCCAGATCATCCGACGCACGGTGGGCCAGGAGTGAGACTTTGGACTCGTCACCACTGGCGGCAAAGAAAGAGACCATCTGCTCTACCGAGGCCCGGCGACAGGTGATGGGCAGGTCCTCGGCCACCATCCGCTCCATCTCGGTCTGTAATGTCGCCAACTCCGCCGCTGTCAGGGGACCCCGGCCAACCGCCGTGCAATAATACGCGCCAAAGGGCAGGCTGTGTTCGATGGCAATGGCAAGCCCTGGAAAGACCCGGTGTGCCGCGGCCAGCAGGAGCAATGTCAATGAACGCCGATAGATGCGCCCGCCGTCGGGATCGCCCATAAGTACGATCTGCGCGCTGACGTCCTCCCAGACGGCTGTTGTCAATTCCCGTAGCCGGTTGTTCAGCAATACAGCCATCGGGGGGGATGGAGGTGGATCGCTCTCTACCGCCCGCCAGACAAACTCCCCTACAGGCGCACCCAGTGGCCCCGCAAAGTAGTCTTCCCCAATGCGTACCTGTACGGTCAACCGTTTCTGGCCGGGCATTGCTCTGGAAAATTGGCTGCGTTCCTCCATCCAGCCATTGGCGATCTGGCTGTCTGTCAGCCAATCGGGGGTACCGTTCTGCTCTGTGTCCGCTGTATCACTGCCGGCTTGTGCCATCTGTGCCATCCCAGAGAAAAGCAAGAGCGCCGTCACAAAATGGCACTTGTGACGGCGCTCCAGGCTCTATTCTCGCTAGTTAGACCATTCGTTATCGTCTGCCAATAATTCGTCGTCGTCTTCCTCGTCGTCGTCGTCGTCATAGCCGTACAGACTCTCGTCCAGATCGTCATCAAAGAGAGCCTCGTCCTCATCCCACTCCAAATCGTCATCCGCGGCCGCCACGGCCGCGACTTCCGTCTCCATCTCTTCAAAGGTGATGCAGGTCAACGTAACCGGGGCCAGCTCGATTTCGTCGATGTCGCACCACCCGTTCATCCAAAAGATACAGCGGTCTTGAGGACAGCGCACCCGCGTCATGCAAATCTCCTGTTTTGCCTGGGCCGTCGGGATGGGGAGAGTTTCCCGTTCGGCAATCGGTGAAAGGTTACTCCTTCGCAGTATATCATACTTCATTGCTCCGTCAACCGATCTACCCATTTTTTCGTACTATTTTCATTGCCAAAGCTGTCGACTTGCGCTAAACTGTTAGCAACCGCGCTGTCGCGGCCCTGTGCATTCCCTATTCTTACGAGGAGTTTTTCAATGGCGAAAAACCAGACAACAGCCAAAGCCGTCGTGCCGTCCAATGGCGCAGTTGCCGCAGAAGTCGGTGACAACGGCCACGACATCAATCCCCATCTCCCTTCCGGCGCAGAGCCACCCCATATCTCCCCCACCACCAACACCCGCCGGGAGACTTCGGTCCCCAGCGTCAGTGCCTATGCAGTAGCCCAAGCCCAGTTGGAACGGGTGGCCCAGGCGATGAATCTGGAACAGGATATGTTGGAACTGCTCCGGGTTCCCCAACGGGAGCTGATTGTCCACTTTCCGGTGGTGATGGACGAAGGCAACGTTCAGATGTTCACCGGTTTTCGTGTCCAACACAATACGACCCTCGGCCCTACCAAAGGGGGCGTCCGCTATCACCCGGACGTGACCCTGGACGAGTGCCGGGCATTGGCTATGTGGATGACGTGGAAGTGCGCGCTGATGAATCTGCCCTACGGCGGAGCCAAAGGCGGGGTAATTGTAGACCCGAAGATGCTCTCCCAGCGGGAGTTGCGGGGGCTGACCCGGCGCTACACATCCGAGATCGGCCCCTTCATTGGCCCGGAAAAGGATATCCCCGCGCCGGATGTGGGCACAAACGCCCAGATTATGGCCTGGATGATGGACACCTATTCTATGCACAAAGGCTATTCTGTGCCCGCAGTTGTCACGGGCAAGCCCATCGGCGTGGGCGGCACAGTGGGCCGGGAATATGCCACTGGGCTGGGCGTCACGTACACTACCCGGGCCCTGCTCAAACGTAAACTGGGCCAAAACCTTGAAGATATAAAAGTGGCTGTCCAGGGCTTTGGCAATGTGGGTAGCTGGACGGCCCGCACAATGCACGAGCGAGGCGCAACTGTCGTGGCGATCAGCGATGTGATGGGCGGCATCTACGATTCCACAGGTTTCGATCCCCGTCGTCTGAAAGCCTTTGCCGCAGAAAATGGCACAGTCGTAGGCTACCCCGGCTCGGACACCCTGACGAATGAGGAGTTGCTGGAACTGGACGTGGATGTGCTGGTTCCCGCGGCGATGGAAGGACAGATCACAGCCCAGAACGCTGACAAAATCAAAGCCCGGGTGATTGCGGAAGGGGCGAATGGGCCGACTTCGCCGGAAGCCGACCAGATTCTCAACGACAAAGGGGTGATGGTCATCCCGGACATTCTCTGCAATGCAGGGGGTGTGGTAGTCAGCTACTTTGAGTGGGTGCAGGATTTGCAGGCTTTCTTCTGGGACGAGAGCGAAATCCGCCGCCAGATGGAACGCAAGCTGCTGACGAATCTGGACGAACTGACAGGCGTGGCTGTGCGCACAGGCGTGGACCTGCGGGATGCGGCCTATACCATCGCCATCCAGCGTATTGTGGAAGCGACAAAGCTGCGGGGGATTTACCCATAATGCGTGGTGCGTAGTGCGTGAACTGGTAGTGGGATTGGTTCACGCA
>JAHDWH010000012.1:53199-54075 GCA_023384455.1 Caldilineaceae bacterium
CTGGGGGTGCACGTGTCGTGGGTTGGGTCCCCGCACTACGCACTACCAGTCGTACCGCAACATTTCTGGCCCTCCTGCGTAGAGTGTGACAGCGGGCTTTCGCCCTGCCTGTATCTGACAATTACGCCCCACCGGGGCAGAAAGAAATAAAGCGTATGTCCACACTCGGCAATCTCATCTGGCTCATCTTTGGCGGGCTGATCGCGGCCCTGGGCTATATTATCGCGGGGCTGCTGCTCTGCCTGACAATCGTCGGTATTCCCTTTGGGATGCAGTCGGTGAAGATCGGCGTTGCGTCGCTCGCACCCTTTGGCAAAGAAGTTGTGGAAGTCGAGCGAGCCAACAGCACCCTGCGCGTACTCTTCAATATCATCTGGCTGGTCCTCTTCGGCTGGGAGATCGCCCTGGCCCATCTGATTTCGGCCCTGGTTCTCTTCATCACAATCATCGGCATCCCCTTTGGCAAACAGCACATCAAACTGATCCCCCTGGCCCTCTTCCCCTTCGGGCGGGAGTTGCGGTAGCGGGGAATTGGGGACTGGGGATTAGGGATCGGGGATTAGGGATCGGGGATCGGGGATTAGGGATCGGGGATCGGGGATTAGGGATCGGGGATTGGAATGTGCCAGTCGCCAGTCGCCAGTCGCCAGCCCCCAGTCCCAAGTCGCCAGTCGCCAGTCCCCAGTCGCCAGTTCTCAGTCCCCAGTCCCCAGTCCCCAGTCCCCAGTCCCCAGTCCCCAATCCCCAGTCGCCAGTCCCCAGTCCCCAATCCCCAGTCCCCAGTCCCCAGTCCCCAATCCCCAATCCCCAAT
This sequence comes from Caldilineaceae bacterium, assembly GCA_023384455.1. GTDB lineage: Bacteria > Chloroflexota > Anaerolineae > Caldilineales > Caldilineaceae > JACQGT01. The sequence goes on from JAHDWH010000012.1 coordinate 54,012, forward strand.
CCCCAGTCCCCAATCCCCAATCCCCAGTCCCCAGTCCCCAGTCCCCAGTCCCCAGTCCCCAGTC
>JAHDWH010000322.1 GCA_023384455.1 Caldilineaceae bacterium
TTATTAATCCGTGTTCTCTTTTATCCGTGTATACAAGCCTTTTTTCAGGGCAGTGATTCATAAATCGTGGGAGGATCGGCTACCGGGTTGTGGTGGCCGATTTTTTTGAGGTTGACGAGGGATGCAGGGCAAAAAAGAGGAGTGGAGCGGGGAAAAGGCGCAAAAATGTACTGGTCAATTTGTGTTGAAAATAGGACGCTGATGGCGCTGAAAGAATTGATTGACGCGGATAAAATCAGCGCAGATCCATTCTTTCAGCGTGAATCAGCGTCCGCTTTTCGTCGTTATCGGTGTCAGCCGGTCGTATAGCCTGTGCTGAAAATAGGACGCTGATGACGCTGAAAAGAGTGATTGACACAGATAAAATCTGCTCAGATCAGTTGTTTCTGCGTCAATCTGCGTCCGCTTTTCGTCAATAGCGGGGCAAATGGCCCGACAATTGGGAAAAAATCTTGTAGCCAGCCCAGCGGAAAGGCTCTGGCGGGATGGGTGTGTAGCTGTCCTGATAGAAGGGCAAGCCCCGCCACATCTGGTCATCGCCCGAGTACATATCCGTCAGTATCTGCCCGGCCACATTCGTCAGCGTCACCCCGTGTCCGTTGAAACCCACGGCATAGAAGACGTTGTGATGCTCGCCCCGCACCCCCAGCAGAATGTTGCGGCGCAGGGTCAGCCCCAGGGTTCCCGACCAGCGCTGGGCAATCGTCACCCCTTGCGCATCCGGGGCATAGCGCTGTAGCCCTCTTTCTACCGAAGCGCTGACACGGGCTGTCTCTGCCTGGCTGCCGTTGAAGCAGGTGCCGTTGTTAAAGGTATAGGCCCAACCGATGGGGCTGCCCCCGCCAAAGATTACCTGCCCCTCACTCGTAATGCTGGAATAGGAGATGCGGTCCATATCGTCGTAGAAGCCAGCCCACTCTTGCCAGCCCAGCTGCTGCGCCGGGTTCAGGGGGGCCGTGGCGATGACGTGGGAGACCACCGGGAAGATCGCATCCCGGAAGTAGCCCAGTTTGCTGGTATAGCCATTGGTCGCCAGCACAATCGCACCGGTCTGTACACGCCCGTTCGGGGTTGTCAGGCTAATTGTGCGCCCTTCCTCCACCTTCAACACCGGCGTCTGCTCATAGATTGCCACCCCCTGCTCCACCAGCACAGGCCGCAGCCCCCGCACATATTGACAGCCGTTGAGCTGCCCGCTGCCCCGATCCAACACCGCGCCCTGTGCGCCTTCCAGCCGAAAGCGCGCGGCCAGAGCGGCCCGGTCGATGAACTCCACCTGGGCGCCGATGCTGGCCTGGTATTCGGCTTTGGCGTGGCCGTATTCGGCCCGGGCTGGGCTGGTAAAAACGCTGAGGGTGCCATCCCGCCGGTAGCTGACGGGCAGGCTGTGGCGGCGGATGATCTCCTCAATCGTGTCGATACCCGCGTTGGTGGTAGCGTAGATGAGCGCGTCCAGCGCCGGGTTGCGGGGAGAGTCATAGGGCAGCCAGTTGAGCATCATCCCGCCGTTGCGCCCGCTGGCTCCGTTGGCAAGCGACGCCGCTTCCAGCAACACCACCCGCTTCTCCGGGTAGCGGCGGCTGAAGTGATAGGCTGTGGAGACACCGGTAAAGCCGCCGCCGATAATCGCCAGGTCCGCGGTGGTGTCGCCGGCCAGAGGCGGGCCGGGCTGATAGTCCGGTGTGGATGCCGCCCAGACCGAACGGTTTTCGTCGATTTCGAGCTTTTCGCTAAAAATGCGGCCTGCGACGGGCCAGGCGAGGGAGGCCAGACTGGCGCTGGCAAACAGGCCGCGGCTGAGGAGGTTCATAAGGGGTCTCTTTGGGTTGCTTGCCGTGCAAACCGCTCAAGCCCTGAAAGAGATGAAACGTGAAACGTGAGAAGGTTCGAATGTTCTTACGTTTCACGCTTCACGTTTCACAGACACGTCCTGGTCTGCCCGGATAGAAGAAAATTTTGCTTTACGCGTGCTCCATCCCTACACCCAGCAGATCGAGTTCGATCAGCTTGGCCTCGGTAGGCACGCCCTTCTCGTCCCAGCCGGCCATGCGGAAGTAGGTGGTCAGGGCCTGCATAAAATCGCCCTTATCCAGGGCCACCCCTTCCAGCTTGCCCTTGCGCAGGGGTTCAAAGAGCCGTTCGGGCAGCATATCGTCGGCAATCGTAAAGCCTTCGCGCAGATTGAAGAGCCGGGACATTGTGTTGGCCCGCTCGCCCACTTTCATCAGCTCCCACAGGCTCATATCCCAGCCCGTAGCACCGTTGATAAAGTTCTGCAACTCTTTCAACTTCAGGGCGCCGATGGGAATGCCCACGAAGTCGCACATCCCCACACTGTTGTAGAGAGACCAGACGGCCTGGGCGTAGAAGAAGGCCCGCACTTTCTTGCCGCCGAAATCCATACGGTCCACCGGCTCGATCAGCCCGGCTTCGGAGAGGCCGTTGTCCATCACACCCAGCCCCTCGAAGGCCGGGTCGTGGGGTGCTTCCATATGGTCCGCGCCTGTGGGGGAGATGGCATAGGAGAGGCTCAGCCCCACCTTGCCCCGGGGTTCGTGCATAGGCAGTTCCTGGCCCTTGACGTGCATGGCGAACTTCTCGCTGCCCCTGCCAATCTTCTCAGAAGCCTTCTTCACGCCGTCAGCCAGGATATTGCCCAGGCCCTCCCGCTTGGCGATTTTGTGGATCATCGCCAGCATCGCGTCTGCACTGCCCCAGACCAGTTCAATACCGTCCGTATCCTCTGTGGTCAGGATACCGGCATCGTAGCACTCCATAGCAAAGGCGATGGAGACGCCCGTGGAGATACCGTCCAATACATAGCGGTTGACCCACTGGCTGCCCTCGGCGATGGCCGCCAGATCGTCCACGCCACACAACGAACCCAGCGCGGCGATAATCTCATACTCCATCCCGCCGTGCTTGGCTGTGACGCCCCGCTCCGGCACTTCCACTTCCCGCTTGCAGGCCACATTACAGGCAAAGCAGGTGCCCCGGTTGACCAGAATTGTGTTTGCCATCGTCTGGCCGCTGATATTATTCCAGCCGTCGAAGCCCCCATCCCGGAAGTTGTGGGTGGGCAGAATGCCATCTCTTTGCAGGGCGGGGATACCGCCGGCTGTGCCGGTCTGGTGGTAGCGGTCCGATTCCTGGTCGTAGTGTTCCCGGAACCATTTGACCACGCCGTTGGTCTCTTCCCGGCTGCTGGGCACGAGCCGCTCTTTGCCCCGCACCACAATCGCTTTGAGCAGTTTGCTGCCCATTACCGCGCCCAGACCCGAGCGTCCGTGAAAGTGGCGCAGTTGGTTGGTCATGGCCGCATAGAGGACTTTGTTCTCCCCGGCCACGCCTGTCTGCAAAATGCAGATTCTCTTGTCGCCGATCTCCTCTTCCAGCCCGTCCTGGACAAAATCGGCCAGTTGTCCCCAGTATTTGCTGGCATCCCGAATTTCACAGTTGCCGTCGGTTACGTAGAGGTAGACCGGTTTGGCCGACTGGCCGTGGACGATCATCCCGTCAAAGCCCGTGCGCTTGAACTCCGGCCCCCAATAGCCGCCCGCTTCGGCCTCGCCAAAGCCGCCGGTGAGGGGGGACTTGGCCGCGGCGGTGTAGCGGTTGGCCCCGGAGAGGGCCAGGCCGTTGATAACACTGGTCATAATCACCAGGGGGTTGTCCGGGCCCAGGGGGTCGATCCCCGGCTTCACATCCCGCAGCAGAAAGTGGCTGGCCAGGGCGCTGCCGCCCAAATAGCGCCGGTAGAGTACTTCGTCCAACTGTTCCACCCACGTCTCGCCGCGGGTGAGGTCCACATGTAGAATTTTGCCAAAAAAGCTCTGGGGCATTGCTTCCTCCGGGTATAGATAGACAGTAGCGAGTAGAAACAGGCTTATTGTACCGCCTATCAGCACTGGCGGGCAAGTCGGGCAAAAACGCACACAAAAAACGGGCTTGCGCAGGCCGCTGCATCCCGCTATGATAGGTGTCTGATGCAAAAGCAGGAGTTCGACTTTTTCGGAAAAGTCGAACTTCTTAGCCCCCAGACGAGGAACCCTATGCCAACTCCATTGCCTTCTTCCACCGATCTCACCATCTGTTTCGCCCACGTAGCCTACCAGATGGAAGCGACCTTTGCCCGCCGCGGCACAAATATCCCCCATTTTCAGGTCTGGTCCCGTGCGGAGCTGGCCCAGCGGCTGCCCGAAGCGGATGTGCTGGTGGTCTCCGGCTTCTGGCAGAACAGTCTGCTGGACTACGCGCCCCGGCTGCGCTTCATCCAATCCATCGGCGCGGGGACCGACCAGTTTGACCAAACAGCCTTGCGCGCCCGGGGCATCCGTCTGGCCAATGCCAGCGGCGTCAACCGCAACGCAGTCAGCGAGCACGCCATCGCGTCGATTCTGGCCCTGGCCCGCCAGCTCCACAGCGGGCGGGACAACCAGCGCCAGCACATCTGGCGGGGAATGATCTCCGACCTGTCGAAACGGGAGGACGAACTGGGCGGCAAAACCCTGCTGATCGTCGGGCTGGGTGCGATTGGCTCCCGTCTGGCCAAGCTGGCGAAGGCTTTCGATATGCGGGTGATCGCCACCAAACGCCATACCGCCACGGGTCCGGGCGCAGCGGATGCGGTCTACACCCCGGACCGCCTGCCGGAACTCCTCCCCCAGGCTGATTTCGTCGCCCTCACCTGCCCCCTGACCCCGGAGACGACAAACCTCATCGACGCCGACGCCTTGGCTGCGATGAAGCCCAGCGCCTATCTGGTCAATATGGCCCGGGGGCGCTGCGTGGACGAGCCGGCCCTGCTGGCCGCACTGCAAAATGGGACAATCGCCGGCGCGGCCATCGACCACTTCTGGGACGAACCCCTGCCGTCAGATTCGCCCTTTTGGGATTTGGAGAATCTGCTCATCACCCCCCACACCGCGGGCGAAACCCGGATGTACGAGGAGAATGTGGTAGATATTCTGCTGGAAAACTTGAAGCGGCTAGGGGAGGGGCAGGAGGAACTGCGCAATCAGGTGGTATAGTCGTTTCGGGCGAAATTCGGGTGGGGGCAGGGCTGGGCCGGTTGCAAACCGACCCAGCCCTGCAAATAGCCATCCGTAGGTCGGACTGTTAGTCCGACCCGCGACGTGGCAGCCCCGTCGGACTTGGGATGCATTCGCTGATTGGGTACGTCCCATTTTCGGGGTAGACCTGCCCGGTTTCAGAAAACCTGGCAGGTCTGGTCCCCATTTCCGGGATACACCCCGCTGATTTCCTCTGGTTGAGCAGCCATCCATCCTGTGCTATAGTAACTCCTGTCCAATCTGCCCCATCTCATCTGACACAGGACCGGGAAGTCTCTTCTGAAAATAGAACACGGATGGATACGGAAAGAACGGATTTACACGGATAAAATCTGCGCAGATCAGTTGTTTCTGCGTAAATTTGCGTCCGCTTTTCATTCTCCGTGGCGCTACCCGTCGCATGGAGAACTGTTCTGAAAATAGAACACGGATGGACACGGAAAGAAC
>JAHDWH010000323.1 GCA_023384455.1 Caldilineaceae bacterium
AACAAAGACGGCGGCTACCTGCGCGCCAACTGGATGCTCTACGAGGCGCAACAGCATTTGGCCCAGGTTTGCGACGCCCACAAAATGCGGCTGACCCTCTTCCACGGGCGGGGCGGTTCGATTGGGCGGGGGGGCGGCCCAGCCAACCGGGCGATTTTGGCCCAGCCGCCGGGATCCATCAAAGCCCGCATCAAAATCACCGAGCAGGGCGAGGTCATCAGCAACCGCTACAGCAACGAAGTCATCGCCCACCGCCATCTGGAACAGCTGGTCAATGCGGTGCTGCTGACCAGCGGCAAGCGGCCCGACTTCCCCAAAGAGGCGGAGTGGGCAGCGGTGATGGAGGAGACGAGCCACCGGGCCGAGATGCACTACCGGGCGCTGATCCAGAACCCAGCTTTCCTGCGCTATTTCAACGAGACGACGCCCCTGGACCAGATCAACCAGCTCAACATCGGCTCCCGCCCGGCCAAGCGCAAGGCCACCAGCGGCGTTTCGGACCTGCGGGCGATTCCGTGGGTCTTTGCCTGGAGCCAGAGCCGGGTCAATCTACCGGGCTGGTATGGGCTGGGCGCGGGCATCGACGGCTGGATGGGGGAAGGGGACGGGGCCGCGGCACGGCTGAAGCTGTTGCAGGAGATGTACGCGGAGTGGCCCTTCTTCCGCACGGTCATCGACCGGGCGCAGGTGAGTATGCGCCGGGCGGATATGCCCATCGCCAGCCTCTACGCCGACCTGACCGACGAGTCGGTGCGGGCGGCTGTCTTCGCCGGGGTTCAGGCCGAGTACGCGCGTACCGAGCGGGTCATCCTCGCCATCACCGGCCAGGCCGCGCTCTTAGACAACGAGGGTTGGCTACAGCGCAGCATCAACCTGCGTAACCCGTACATCGACCCGCTCAATTACATCCAGGCCGCGCTCCTGCAACGCATCCGCAGCGAACCGGAGACCAGCGAAGAATTGCTGCCAGTGCTGCTGCTCTCAGTCAATGGGGTGGCGGCGGGCCTACAAGGAACGGGGTGATGGGATAATGAGACGATGGCCGATCACACCCCATCACCTCATTACCCCATCATCCCCTTGACGCTAAATTTTCGATTTATAAAGGAGCAATCCTAGCCTTGACTACACTCTCCTCCACCGTCGATGGGCTGATGATCGACATCGCCGGTGTGCTGACTATCGGCGGGGAAGCCATTCCGGGCGCGCAAGCGGCGTTGCAAACGCTGCGCGCCCGGGGCATTCCCCTGCGCTTCATCACCAACACCACTATTTACTGCCGCCATACCCTCTGTGAACTGCTGCAAAGTCTGGGTTTCGCGGTAGAATTGGACGAGCTTTTCACGGCGACTCTGGCCGCAGCCCGCTATCTGGAAGAGCAGAAGGCCGAGCGCTATCTGCCTCTGCTTATGCCCGACGCCCAGCAGGAGTTCATCGGCCTGGACGTGGACGAGGTGAATCCCCAGTATGTGGTGGTGGGTGATTTGGGGGCTGGCTTCACCTTTGCCCGGATGAACGGGGCATTTCGCGCCCTGCTCAACGGCGCGCAACTGGTGGCCCTGCACAAAAAGCGCTTCTGGCGCACGCCCGATGGACTCTTTATGGACGCGGGTTCGTTTGTGGCTTCGCTGGAATATGCGGCAGAAGTGGGCGCGCTGGTGGTGGGCAAGCCCAGCACCGCCTATTTCCGCCGGGTACTGGACGATCTGGGCGTACCCCCGGCCCGGGTGGCGATGATCGGCGACGACATCGAAGCCGATGTGCGGGGCGCGCAGCGGATGGGTGCCCAGGGCTGGCTGGTCAAGACCGGCAAATTCCGCCGGGAAGACCTGGGCCGGGCCATCTGGCCGGAACGGATTTTTGAGAGTTTTGAGGAACTGGTAGGACAATTCTGTGCGGAGTGAGGATGTATTGCGGAAAAACCACGCAAGACTAGCGCCGGTTGAGTAGGCTGGGGCTTTTTCCAGCCGTATCGAAACCAAGCGGGTCGACACGAAATTCTTCGTAGACCCGCTCGCTCTGGTTTCGATACGCCTCGAAGACTCGGCTACTCAACCGACGCTCACTAGTCAGGCGTATTGCATATCCCTCCGCTTACGAGGAATAGAGACGTATGAGCACTATCCAATTATTCGACACAACTCTGCGCGACGGAACCCAGGGCGAAGGGGTCTCCTTCAGCGCGGACGACAAATTGCGCATCGCGGCCCGGCTGGACGATTTCGGTGTGGACTACATCGAAGGCGGCTGGCCCGGCTCCAACCCGAAGGATATGGAATTCTTCGAGCGGGCGGCCACGGAACTGAAGCTGAAACGGGCCAAAATCGTAGCCTTCGGTTCCACCTGCCGGGTGAAGACAAAACCGGCCAACGACCCCCAGATTCAACTGCTGATTGAAGCCAACACGCCGGTTGTCTCCATCTTTGGCAAAAGCTGGGAGATGCAAGTAACTGAAATCCTGCGCACAACGCTGGACGAAAATCTGCGGATGATCCGGGAGTCGGTGGCCTATGTGAAGAGCCAGGGCCGGGAGGTGGTCTACGACGCAGAGCACTTCTTCGACGGCTACAAAGCCAACCCGGAGTACGCCCTGGCCACGCTCAAAGCCGCGGTCATCGGCGGTGCGGACGCGGTGGTCCTCTGCGACACCAACGGCGGCTGCCTGCCCTGGGATATTGCCGAGGCCATCGCAGCCGTGCGCGACGAACTGGGCATCGGCGTAACCGCCACTCCCCACTCCCCAGTCCCCGCTCCCCGCTCCGCCTCCGTTACGCTCGGCATCCACGCCCACAACGACAGCGGCACAGGCGTCGCCAACACACTGGCCGCGGTGCGGGCCGGGGCCAATCACGTCCAGGGTACAATCAACGGCTACGGCGAGCGCTGCGGCAACGCTGATCTGGTGGCGGTGATCGCCGATTTGCAGCTAAAGATGGGCTACAAAGTCACGACCGCCGCAGGGCTGGGTCAGTTGGCCGATCTCAGCCATTTTGTCAGCGAGCTGGCCAATCTCAGCCCGGACAGCCATCAGCCCTTTGTCGGCCACAGCGCCTTTGCCCACAAAGGCGGCACCCACGTCAACGCGGTCGTTAAGAATGTAATGAGCTACCAGCACGTAGACCCGTCTGCGGTGGGCAACCAGACCCGTGTGCTGGTCAGCGAGCTGAGCGGCAAGGACAATATCGCAGTCAAGCGGGAAGAATTCGGGCTGAGTGGGCTGAGCAAAGAGCAGGAGCGGGCCGTTCTGCGCCAGATCAAAGATTTGGAGAATGCGGGCTTCGCCTTTGAGAGCGCCGAAGCCAGCGTGGAATTGCTCCTGCGCAAGACGAACAAAGGCTACTATCCGCCCTTTGAACTGCTCGACTATACGACCCGGGTGGCCCACCGGGCCGAGCGGGGGTTATCCTCCGAAGCGACGGTCAAAGTCCGGGTCTGTGACGAAATTTTCCACGAAGTCTCCGAGGGCAACGGTCCGGTCAACGCCCTGGACCTGGCCCTGCGCAAGGCCATCCGCCGGGTCTATCCCAGCCTGGACAGAATCAGCCTGAAGGACTACAAAGTACGTATTCTGGACAGCCAGAGCGCGACGGGTGCGCGGGTGCGGGTGCTCATCGACAGCACGGACGGCGAGCGCAGTTGGGGCACAGTCGGGGCCAGCAGCAATATCATCGAGGCCAGTTGGCGGGCCCTGAGCGATTCGTTTGAGTATTTTCTGTTGACGGATGAAGCAACCGAATACCTGGAAGTTGAGGAAGCGAAGGAACCTCTGGAGATGATCCAAACGGGGGTGGGAGTGGCATAAGTGATGATGAGATAGGGAGATGATGAGGCGGTACGTGCCTCATCATCTCCCCATTCCGCCATCTGTCTATACGAAACATCACAATCTGAAAGGGCACGTTCCCCATGACAACCTCACCAATTCGCGTCGGCATTGCCGGCCTGGGACGCAGCGGCTGGGATATCCACGCCAAGCTGCTGGAACCGATGAAGGAGCAGTATCAGGTGGTGGCAGTAACCGACGCCGACGCCAACCGCCGTCTGGAGGCCGTCGAGCGCTTCGACTGTCTGGCCTACGACAACTACGCCGATCTGGTCAAAGACAAAGCCGTGGAGTTGATCGTCATCTCCCTGCCCAGTTTTCTCCACGCCGACTCGGCCATTGCCGCGCTGGAAGCGGGCAAGCACGTCGTCTGCGAGAAGCCGATGGCCGCCTCCCTGGCCGACGCCGACCGGATGGTGGCCGCGGCGGCCAAGCCGGATGCACCGATCCTCTCCATCTTCCAGAACCGACGCTACAACCCGGACTTTCGCAAAGTCCAGGAGATTATCGCCTCGGGCGTGCTGGGGCGGATCGTGCAGATACGTTCGACCGAATCCCGTTTCAGCCGGCGCTGGGACTGGCAGACGCTCAAGGAGTTCGGCGGTGGTTCGCTCAACAACACCGGCCCCCATTTTCTGGATATGCTGCTGCAACTCTTTGGGCCAGCCGAGCCGGAAATCCTCGTCCACCTGGACCGCACCCTCTCTCTGGGCGACGCCGATGATCACGTAAAAATTGTGCTGAAGGCCGAGGGCGCGCCGACGATTGACCTGGAAATCTCCTCCTGCGACGCCTTCCCCGGCGAAACCTGGCACATTATGGGCACCCAGGGCGGTCTGCACGGCAGCCCCCGCCGCCTGGAGTGGAAGTTCTTCGACCCGGCAGAGCTGATTCCCCGGGAGCTGGACACCGCGCCCACGCCGGATCGCTCCTACAACCGGGACACCATCCCCTGGCAGGAGGCAAGCTGGGAGCGCACCCAGGATTCCGACGACGCCTATCGGGGCTTCTACCGGGACCTGCACGCCACCATCCGCGCCGGCGCGCCGCTGGTCATCACCCCGGAGAGCGTGCGCCGGGTGATTTGGTTGCAGGAGGAGTGTCATCGGTTGGGGGGACTCTAATTGCGTATTGCGTATTTCATAAGGTGGCAGAGCCACGATTTGCGTGCGGAAACGTGAAGACGTGAAACGTGAGATCAGGTGACGATTGAGGCCGCAATGGACGCGATTCGCAGACATCACTACACGCAAATTCGCAACAGACGATTCAACACCCCTTGCTTACTCCGTACCAGCGAGGAGCTATACTCAAATCAGAATGAGAACGGTAGTTTTACCCTTCCGGGAAGGTGTGGACCCACAAACTGCTGGTTTCAATCCAACTTGAGTATAACGCACAAGCGTTAATCGGTCGGCCAACCAACTGAAACGTGAAACGTGAGGTGTCGTCACATACTCTCACGTTTCACGTCTTCACG
>JAHDWH010000324.1 GCA_023384455.1 Caldilineaceae bacterium
ACTTGTGGGTAATGATTAGCACAGTGGGGGAGGTTGGGAGGGGGTGAGCAGTTACACTGAAATACAGCCTATCCTCATCTACAATTGAACAGCAATGAGGCATGTGGTAGACTCTCAACATATACTTGACAGGGTGACAAAATGACCGGGTGGCAAGGTGACAAAATGTCAGTTTATGCCCGTGTCAAGTTTATAGATTCAGGATGCAGCGAAAGAGTACAAGGATACCAAGACAGATGGCAAAGAAGAAACAGCAAAAATCCAGACAGGAAGCTACCCAACGGAGAAAGCAGCAACGCCGGCAGGCAAGAACAGAGCGAAAGCCAACAGTGAGATCGAAACCTGTTGGCAAGTTGAACAGGCCTATCAACCCGGAACTCATCAAGGAAATTTTCCCACTTTTTGGAGGAAACACAACCGAGAGCGGTGCTTCCCAGGACTTAATGGAGCAAGTGACGAAGGCCGCCTGGTCCACCCACGATCTGCTAAACCAGCCAGAATTCGCCGACATTGTGTTTTCGCCCCTGGATACAGCCCAATGCTATGCAGAAATTGGGCTGGAAATGGGCGTTGAGCCTATTGAGGGCAAGAGGCCATTGACAAGAGCGGAGGAAGATAGGCTGCAAAACGTTTTCGACGCCACACTCGAACGTGTACTTACAGACGATCTACGCGGGCAATTCATACAGGCGCTTACGGCTCTGCGCAAGCGCCTGCGTCAACAGAGAAATCAAAGGGATCTGGCGCGGGCGGCTGCCGCGCAGCTACTGCTCGAAACAACGGAGCATCCCCAACTGGCAAGTGGAGCCGGTGTGGTTCGCGGCTCTCTCCGCCAATGTCTGGGGATAGGTTTCGAACTGGCCGGTGAATTGACCCAACTGGGGGAGGCTAACGATATTGCCCAGTTGACTCCGGATGAGATTCTCAAAACGGCGCAACAATCCGGCATTATTAAAAAGATGGAAGGGCTATTCGGCAGGATTCCCGGTCTGCAACGTCTCGCGGAAAAGCAGGTCCAGGAGCTCCGCGACGAAGGGGAGCAGGCGGTTTATGCGCGCAAACTCATCCTGAATATCTATTCACAAGAGGAGTTACGCCAGGCCTACACAATTCTGAAATCTTTCGCTCCCGAAGACGCCGATGACTCTTATACCCTGCGAACACTTCTCCAGGAGCACGGCAAGGAGGTGGTCGAAGAATGGATATTTTACATTCGAGCACTTTTTACACCGGAACGAACCAAACAACTGCACAACTTGCTTGTGCGCGTCACCCAAAATCCGCTCTATACCGCCCAATGGGGCACCTATCTTATATTGCTGCGCGAGTCATTTGCCGAGGAGAGGGGGCCAGAGTATGAGCTTCGCTTTCTCTCCTTTGCTTTGATAGCCGAACTGGACGATCTGAAAGACGATGAGGTAGAAGACGATGAGGTAGAAGAAGATGCGGTAGAAGAAGATGCGGAGAAGGAAGGCGAACCCACATGACCTGCCCCCTTTGCTCCGACCTTCCCCGACCTGTTATAATCCTTGCGTTGCGCAACGGTTCGCGCAGGAGAGCGCGGCATTATTTCCTGCCTTCCTATTGACAAGCAGAGGCATATTCAATTGTTTCGACGACTATTCGGCAAGCAAGAAGAAAAGAGCCAGGATGAACTCCTGTTGGAGCAGAGCCTGCAGAAGACCCGGGGCGGCGTTTTGGGGCGCATCGGCTCCATCTTTCAGGCCAACGAAATCACCGATGATCTCTGGGATGAGCTGGAAGAGACACTGATAATGGCCGATGTGGGTGTGGAAACCACCAGCGAACTTGTGGAAAAGACCCGGCAGCGGGTGGAGCGGGATGCAATCAAAGCAACCAAAGAGGCCTATCTCATCCTCAAACGCGAGATGGTCAACCTGCTCAGGGCCGACGAACCTCTGCAAATCGAGCAGCCCCGCATCCTGACGGTTGTGCTGGTAGTCGGTGTCAACGGCTCTGGCAAGACGACGACGATTGGCAAACTGGCCGCCCGCTACAAACAGCGGGGCAAGAAAGTGGTACTGGCCGCGGGGGACACCTTCCGGGCCGCGGCTATCGAACAGTTGCAGGTGTGGGGCAAACGGGCCGGTGTGGAAGTCATCGCCCAGGCCCCCGGCTCGGACCCGGCGGCTGTGTTGTTTGATGCCATACGGGCCAGCCAGGAGAGCCGTAAAGCCGAGATTCTCATCGTAGATACGGCAGGCCGCCTGCAAAACAAATTTAATCTGATGCAGGAGCTGGAGAAGATGCGCCGGGTGGCAGCCAAACAGGTCCACCGCGCCCCCCACGAAACCCTGCTGGTGCTGGACGCCTCTACGGGGCAGAACGCCATTTTGCAGGTTAAGGGCTTCCAGGAGACCGCGGGTGTCACCGGTATTGTGCTGACCAAACTGGACGGCACAGCCAAAGGCGGCGCGGTGCTCAGCATCAAAAAAGTCTTGGGTGTGCCCGTGCGTTTTGTGGGCACGGGTGAAAAGATTACAGACCTGGCCGAGTTTGACCCAGTGGCGTTTGTGGAAGGGCTGGTAGGGGAATAGGGGCGGGATGATGAGATGATGCGGGGAGAGTACGCCATCATCCCATTATCAATGCCCTGCCACCAAAGAAGCCCAGATGTAGCCGGTAGACTTTCGATAATCGAGGATAACCGTGAGCGAACTAAGCGATAAACTGAACCAGACTTTAGAGCGTGTGGATATTATCCGGGGGCGTCTTTGACCTGCCGGGCAAAACAGAAGCCGTAGCCGCGCTGGAAAAGGAGATCGTCGCGCCCGACTTTTGGGACGATCCCCAGACAGCCCAGCGTAAAATGCAGGAGTTGAATGGCTTGCAGTCCCAGGTCAACGCCTGGGACGATCTGCGCCGCCGGGCCACGGACGCGCTGGAACTGTACGCGATGGCCGAGGATGAGCCGGATATGCTCGCCGAATTGGAGAGCGAAGTCGACGGGCTTAGCGCCGAACTGGAGCAGCGGGAATTTGACCTGGCCCTGGGCGGCAAGTATGACCGGGGCGGGGCTATCATCGGCATCCACGCCGGCGCGGGGGGCACAGAAGCCCAGGACTGGGCCGAGATGCTCCTGCGTATGTATCTGCGCTGGGCGGAGAAGAAAGGCTACAAGACCGAAATTACGGATATGACCCAGGGCGAAGAGGCGGGCATCAAAAGCGCCACCATCGAAGTCTACGGCGAATATGCCTACGGCTATCTGCGCGCCGAAAAGGGAACCCACCGGCTGGTGCGCATCAGCCCCTTCGATTCCGGCGCGCGCCGCCACACCAGCTTCGCCAAGCTGGAGGTCATGCCCATCATCGACGACGAAGTGGAGATCGAAATCAACCCCAGCGACATCCGCATCGACGTCTTTCTGAGCAGCGGCGCGGGGGGGCAGAATGTGCAGAAGAACGCCACCGCCGTGCGCCTCTATCACGAACCCAGCGGTATTGTCGTCACCTGCCAGAACGAGCGCAGCCAGGGCCAAAACCGGGAACTCGCCATCAAAATCCTGCGCGGCAAGCTCTACGAAATCGAGCAGGAGAAGATCGCCGAGGAGCGGGCCCGGGTGAAGGGGCAGAATGTCCACGCCGACTTTGGCACACAGATTCGTTCCTACGTCCTGCACCCCTATCAGATGGTCAAAGACCTGCGCACCGACGCCGAGACCGGCAACCCCTCGGCTGTGCTGGACGGGGATTTGGAACTATTCATCAACGCCTGGCTGAAAATGCAGGTGGGGGAAGATGGGTGACAGGGTGAAGGGGTGAAGGGGTGAAGGGGTGACATACACGCCTCACCTTGTCATCCTGTCACCCTGTCACCTTGTCAGGAAAAAGGGGAATGGGATGAATGAGCTAACATTAACGCCCGTGCGCCAGCGGGTCTCTACGGAAGAGGTGGCGGATGTAGCCCAGACCGTGCGGGCTGGAATGGCGGCCTTGCCTCTGAGCGGACAGGTAAAGCCCGGAATGCGGGTCTGCGTGGCCGTGGGCAGCCGGGGCATCTCCTGTTACGCCGAAGTGGTGGGCGCGGTGGTGCAGAGCCTGCTGGATGTGGGCGCGGACCCCTTTCTCGTCCCGGCGATGGGCAGCCACGGCGCGGCCACCGCCGAAGGTCAGCGGGATGTGCTGCTGGGCTATGGGATGGGCAAACTGGGCGTGCCGATTCTGAGCAGCCTGGAGACAGTACAGATCGGCACAGCGCCCGACGGGATGCCCGTCCTCTGGGATCGCAACGCGGCCGACGCCGACGCGGTGATCCCCGTCAACCGGGTCAAGGCCCACACCGCCTTCCGCGCCCCCTGGGAGAGCGGTCTCTTCAAAATCCTCGCCATCGGTCTGGGCAAACCAGAGGGCGCAGACATTATCCACGCCCACGGCGTGACGACGGCTATGCCCAAAGCGGCCCGGGTCGCCATCGCCGTCAAACCGGTCATCGCCGGTGTGGCGATTGTGGAAAACGGCCAGCACCGTCCGGCTCGCATCGCCGTCATCGCGGGCGAACGCATCGAGAGCGATGAACCCCCCCTCCTCGAACTGGCGAAACAGCTTCAGCCCAATCTCCCTTTCGACCCGCTGGATTTGCTGATTGTGGAGCAGATGGGCAAAGACATCAGCGGCACGGGGATGGACACAAATGTCATCGGCATGTGGCGGCGCAACGCCGGCCCACGGGAACCGGACTACCGCTGCATCGCCGTCCTCGAATTGACCCCCGACAGCCACGGCAACGCTTCCGGCATTGGGATGGCCGATCTGATCCCGCAGCGGCTGGTGGGGCAGGTGGACTGGGCAGCCACCTACAAAAACTGTCTGACCGCCCGCAACTTTGTCGGGGCCAAACAGCCCGTCACACTGCCCGACGACCGGGCTGTCATCGCCGCCGCTCTCTCTGGCATCAACCCGTCCACAGCCCGCGTCGTTCTCATCAAAAATACCCTGGAACTGGGCAGCCTTTGGCTCTCGTCCGCGCTGGTGGCCGAAGTGGACAAGCACCCCCTGCTGGAAATCATCGGCCCGGCCCAACCCCTCGCCTTTGACGAGGCAGAGCGGATGATCTTTCCCGGCGGACAGTTGCGATGATACCGGGCGGGGAGAATTCGTGCTATACTTCGGGTGACACTTGTGCTGTCCAAAGTACCATTTCCAGGAGAAAGTGTAGCGGTCAAGAAGATCGTGAAATCTGTAGGTGCGGTTTGCAACCGCACTTCTGGCAGAAATCGAGCAGTGAAATCTGTAGGTGCGGTTTGCAACCGCACTTCTTCGGGTGAAAGTGCGGTTG
>JAHDWH010000325.1 GCA_023384455.1 Caldilineaceae bacterium
CCCACCAGCACACCGACCCATACGCCGACTGCCTCGGCCACGCCGACGCGCACAAACACACCCACCAGCACACCGACCCATACGCCGACTGCCTCGGCCACGCCGACGCACACGTCTACACCGACAGGTACGTCAACCCATACGCCGACCGCCTCGGCCACGCCGACGCAGACGTCGACAACAATCTCACGCGGTTCTCCGTCTCTGGTTGCAAGGAAAGAATTGGTTCAGGCTGGGAACGAGCCGGTGGGGATCGTAGCAGTAGGGGTGGAGATCAGTTACACCATCCGCATTACCAACACTGGGAGTACGGCCCTGGCGGTAGTCCCTTTGCAGGACCTCTACGACGCCAGTTTCCTGACTTTTGTGCGGGCCAATCCGGCCCCCAATAGTTCAGTTGCCGGCAGCCTCTTCTGGTTCAATCTGGCCGGTTTTGGCAATTTGCAGCCGGGACAGGGGACTGTTGTCACGATTACCTTCCGCACCCGGGCGACGACCGACAGCCAGCCCAATCGACAGACCCTCAACTTTGCCTCGGTGGCCAACGCCCAGGATGAATTTGGGCAGCGTCCTGCGGATCAGGCAAGCTCCGCGCCAGTGCGCATAGCCCGATCGGCTGTGGCTGTAGAGAAGACGATCCTCGCCCCGGCTCTCTCGGCCATCGGTGTGGGTGCCGATGTTACCTTTGGAATTCGGGTGGCCAATGTGGGCCAGGTGACGCTGGCTCAGGTCCCCCTATACGATCTCTACGAAGCGGATGTGCTGCAATATCGGGGCACATCTATCAGCAGTCCGCGGGTGACAGTCAGCGGAGTCGATGGAGAGCTGTTCTGGGCAGATATTACGCACGATCTGGGGGAGATTCGTCCCGGCCAGGCAGTGCAGTTCACCGTTACCTTCCGTATGATCGCCCAGCGCATCACCACCAATCTGGTGCGGGTAGACAATGTAATCGACGCCAATAACGACGCTGTGCCCCCGGCCCAGGGAGTGGGCAGCGTGGAGGTGATACCGGCGGCAGCGCCTATCTACCGGCTCTTTGCCCCGCTAGTGGGCGGGCCGTCGGCCCCCTCGCCAACTGCTACGCCGACACCGACGATGACGCCGACGATGACACCGACGCCGACGCCGACGCCCACTTCTGTGGTGAGCGAGGTGGATGCTCCGTGCCCGTCCAACGGTTGCCCTGTGTCTGGGCTGGCCCATCCCAAGGGTATAGCTGTTCACGAGGGGATGCAGATGATCTTCCTCACCAGCCGGGACACGAATACACTGATCAAATTTGACCCAACCACCAACCAGCCAGTGGCGACTGCGCCCACCGGCAGTGAACCGTGGGATGTGGTCATCCAGGAATCCCGTAATGAAGTCTACGTCAGCAACTTCGGTAGCGGTGATGTTTGGGTCTACGACGCCAACACCCTGGCCGTGAAGAAGAAAATCGGCGTCGGCCCGAACCCGGCAATGATGGAACTCTTCCCCTTCGTCAACACAGTAGCCGTGATCGTGCGGGGTTACAATCAAGTTGTGATGCTCGTGGATGGCAATGTGAGTCAGCGTCTGGACTCGGGCGGTATCGGACCCTACGGTATCGCAGGCGATCCGCTCACCAACCAGATGATTGTCACCAACCGGGATACTGGCAACGCCTTCGCCTTCTATCGGGACACAGACGGCTGGAAGATGCTTCCAAACTTTGAGTTGAATGACTTTGGCGACACCGAGCGGACAGTACCCTTCGAGGCGGTCTACAATTGGAACAACCAACGGTACTACATTACCTTTATGATGCCCAACGGTCAATGGTTTGTAGATGTCTTTGAAAGAGGTGGCACCTATGTTCGCCGCATTGCCACCGTTCACGTGGGCAGCAGTGGCAGCGACCGGGACCCGAATGTGGGCGGCAGTGGGATGGTCATCAATTCGGAG
Source organism: Caldilineaceae bacterium (assembly GCA_023384455.1). Taxonomy (GTDB): domain Bacteria; phylum Chloroflexota; class Anaerolineae; order Caldilineales; family Caldilineaceae; genus JACQGT01. The sequence goes on from JAHDWH010000325.1 coordinate 1,930, forward strand.
ACCAACAATCTCTTCGTGGCTGACACGGCTGCCGGGACCGTAACCGTCATCGGACCGGACAATACGGTCAAGGCTACCATCCCGGTCGGGTCAGACCCCTACGAGGTGGCGGTCAACCGGGTAACGATGACAGTCTACGTCACCCTGCGCGCACCCAACCGCATCGTCAAAATCAAGGACACCTCCCCGTAGGCAAGAAGAGCCGGGGCGAGAGTTATTGTAACTGAAACGGGAAACGTGAAGCGTGAGAAGGGTAGCCATCCTCTCCGCTTCACGTTTTTCGTTTCTTTCCCCTTGCCTGTGGCCGTGCTACACTGGTAGCCATTCAGTCAACCCGCCTACCTGGGCAGGTCTCTCCCCAGGACCGAATAGGTGATCCAATCAACCAGCCACCCAAAGGGGGCGAGCCATGCCTTTGCCAAACCGCCAGGAAGCCTACGATTTACTTTGTGAATGGGTTGCGTCCGAGAGTCTGCGCCGCCATAACCTGGCTGTGGAAGCGGCCTTGCGGGCCTATGCCCGGCACTACGGCGAAGATGAGGAGCTTTGGGGGATGACCGGTCTGTTGCACGATATGGACTACGAACGTCACCCGGATATGGACGACGAAGTAAACGGTCACCCGCGCACGGAACTGCGTCTCTTTCGCGAGGGGGACTACCCAGCGGAGCTGATCCACGCGGTGGAGGCCCACGCCACCTTTCTGGGGGTGCCCCGGCAGAGTCTGCTGGACAAAGCGTTGCTGGCCTGCGACGAGATCACCGGTCTGATTCTGGCCTGTGCCTATGTGCGCCCGGACAAAAATCTGCGGGATGTACAGGTCAGCTCGGTGAAGAAGAAGTGGAAAAACCGCAAGTTTACCGAAGCTATTGATCGGGAAGAAAACGAACACTTCATTGCAGAGTTGGGGGTGGCGTTCGACGAGCACGTGGGGCGGGTGCTGCTCGCTATGCAGGAGATTGCCGAGGAATTGGGCGTGGCCGGGGATACGGATTGAGATAATGTGAAACGCGAAATCCCGTGATGAGACCTCACGTTTCACGTTTTACGGGTTTGGGCGAACCGCTAAGGACTCGTCAGTTCCATCCGGTGCGTCGCACTGTCCACGAAATGACTCTAGTCCGCAACCTCATCTGGACAGTGCGACGCACCAAAACGGGAAGTTATTCTTTGACAAGCCCTAAGTAAGCTTCAAGAAATAAGTTACCGGTCTGATTCCGGGAATCGGCCAGGCGATGACGGGAAAGCCGAGAGATATTGGGGCCGATTCCCGGAATCGTCTCTGCGAAACCCCTACGTTATTTCTTGACAGTTACTAACGCTTGCGGCGCGGTCTACTGAGCCTGTCGAAGGGTCGAGCTTGCGCTGCCGGTAGAGAATCTCTTCCATCAGCGCACGCTGGGTGGAGGAGATGTCGGCCAGGACGCCGAAAAGGAAGATGAGAAAGCCAACGGTGAAGAGTGTGCCGCCGATAGTTACCGACTGGGCAAGTCGCCCCACCCCGGTCTGGACGGTGAATAGATAGAAGTAGAAAAAGCGGGCCAACAGAATCAGCCCGCCGACCACAAAGGGCGCGGCCAACAGGGAAAAAGTACGCAGAGGCTCATAAAAGGTATAGAGCCGCACAATCGTAGCCGCCGAACGTTTGACATAATTCCAATTGCTGCGCACCAGCCGGGATTGACGGGTTGGGTTGTGGACTGTAATCGGCACACTGGTTACGGCCAGCCCTTTGCGCCGGGCCTGGATGATTGTCTCCAGCGTATAGGTGTATTGGGTCAGCACAATCAGGCGCAGGGTGGCCTCCCGGCTGAAGGCCCGAAAGCCACTGGTGGCGTCGGGAACATCGGTCCCCGAAGCCACCCGCACCACCCAACTGCCCGCCCGCTGCAACAGCCGTTTGACCAGGGAAAAGTGGGCAACCTGACCGGTCTGGCGATCCCCAATCACAATATCCGCTTCCCCGCGCAGCACAGGGCCGATTAATTCCTCGATGTAATGGCCTGGATACTGATTGTCCCCGTCCGTATTCACCACCACATCAGCGCCGGCCCGCAGAGCGTATTCCAGCCCGGTCTGAAACGCCGTCGCCAGTCCCCGGTTGCGGGGATGGCGTACAATGTGCGTCACGCCCAGCGCTTCGGCCACCTGAACCGTGCCATCGCTGCTGCCGTCGTCGATCACCAGCACTTCCAGCCGGGTGATTCCGGGCAGGGATCGGGGCAGTTCAGCCAGCACCAACGGCAGGGTTTCGGCCTCGTTGTAACAGGGAATCTGAATGATCAGGTGCATCGTTTTTTCCACGCCAGGATTGCCTCCAGCGCGCCGCCGCCAATCGCCAGAGATTTGTCCGAAATCGTGAAGGCGTGTCCGGTTTCAATACGCGGGTCCATATCGCCGATTTTCATACCGCTGCTGACCGGCGTGCTCTCGTGGATCAGCCCCCGCACCACACCGGTAAAGGGGGCCAGCACAGGCACTTCTTCCCCCCCGCCCCGCTGGATAACGCCGACGGTTTCGCCGGCGGGCAGCCTGTCACCGATGCGGGTAAAGGCAATAAAGCGGCCCGAGACCCCGGCCCGCAACACCCGGCTGTAGTCATCCGGGACGCCGGACAGGGGAGACGGGTTGCCTGTATTGGCTTCGGCCATACCCTGCCAGATCACCCGGCCCAGGTTATGGCTGCGGTTGGTTTCGATCACCCCGTGGCAATCCACCCCGGCTGTATAGCCCGGCCCCAGAGCCAGAACCAGCAGCGCGTCTTCGATGGATGTGTCGATATTGCGTTTGGCAACCCGGGCGTCCACCAGAACCGTCGGGCCAATTTCAGCCAGGCACTCGCTTTCCGGGTCTACCAGCACGGGAATTTCGTTGGCAGCCAGCACATTCGGCACATCTTCCAGGGGGGTAAGCCGGGCGGTAACCCCCTCCACCGTATGTTCGCCCTCAAAGACAGCCTGGGCAAAGGCCACAGCCCGCCGCACAGTCAAAGGCCGGGAAAGTTCTGTCATCACAACCGGGAATCCGCACTGATGTAGCCGCCAGGCCACACCCGTTGCCAGATCGCCAGCGCCTTTGACCAGAACGAGGGTATCAGAAAAAAGAGAGTGAATCACAGATTTGTTTTCCATATTCAGTAAGTTCCCGCGCTTTGGGTTGGTCCGTGACCAGCCCACCGCTGCTGGAGCGGCCACAAAGAGCCAGCGCAGCCCGCGAATTGCGCGCGCTGTTTCATCTTACACGACCCGACAGGGTAACCACAAAGGCGCAAAGAGAAAGAGCAGTCTGGCTCTTCTCCCTCGATTTGCGCCTTTTTGGTCCATCACAAGCACAAACCATACAGAGTAAAATTCAAA
>JAHDWH010000326.1:0-1438 GCA_023384455.1 Caldilineaceae bacterium
CCGTGTATACAAGCCTTTTTTCAGGGCAGTTCCCCATGCGACTTCGTTGCGCCACGGGGGATGAAATTTTGTATACACGGATCGGAAGGAACACAGATTTTTATTAATCCGTGTTCTCTTTTATCCGTGTATACAAGCCTTTTTTCAGGGCAGGAGACCCCAATGAAAATCACCGCACTCAAAACCTATCTGGTCGATTCCGGCTCGGCCAAGCACTGGCTCTTTGTCAAAGTGGAGACCGACGAGGGACTCTACGGCTGGGGCGAGGCCTACACCCAATTGGACCGGGACCGCCAGTTGGAGGTGCAGATTCAGGAGTTGGCCCGCTATGTGGAGGGGCGCAACCCCTTCGACATCAAACACTTCTGCTTTATGGCCTACAACGATTTTGCGGGCAAGCGGGGCAGCCTGGAACTCTTCTGCGCCATCAGCGCCATCGAGCAGGCCCTGTGGGACATCGCCGGCAAAGCGGCCAACCAGCCGGTCTACAATCTGTTGGGGGGCGCATTTCGCCAGAAAATCCGGGTCTACGCCAACGGCTGGGGCGGCGGGGGCACGCCGGAGCAGGCGGCAGAGGCAGCCGCGGCGACGGTTGCCAAAGGCTTCACCGGCCTGAAGTTCGACCCCTTCCCCGGCCCCTGGCGGGCGTGGATCGACAAAAGCGAGGAGGCCGAAGCTGTCGCTCGTGTGGCCGCGGTACGGGAGGCGGTCGGCCCGGAGGTGGAGATTCTGGTGGAGGTACACCGACGGCTGGCCCCGCTGCACGCCATCCGGGTGGCCCGGCTGCTGGAACCTTACCGCCCCTACTGGTACGAGGAGCCGGTCTCGGCCCAGGACCTGGACGGTCTGGCCGAGGTGCGCCGCAACATCAGCCTGCCGGTGGTGACAGGCGAGGAACTCTACACAAAGAACGACTTCCGCCCGGTCTTCGAGAAGCGGGCCGCGGACATTCTCAACCCGGATGTCTGTAACTGTGGGGGCATTCTGGAACTGCGGGAGATCGGGGCGATGGCCGAGGCCTATCACGTAGCGATTGCCCCCCACGGCTACAACAGCACCGCGGTCGGGCTGGCCGCGATGCTCCACGGGGTGGCTGCCATGCCCAACTTCCTCATCGGCGAGTATTTTGTCAACTTTGAAAAACTCTCCAACACCTATAACCGCACGCCGATTGTAGCCAAAGAGAGCTACGTGGCCCTGCCCACCGGGCCCGGCCTGGGCGTGGATATGGACGAAGAAGCCCTGGCCGCCCACGCCTATCAGCAGCGGCCCATGCGCAAACTCCGCACCCCAGCCGAGGAGTGAAGAAGATGAGGGGGCTGGGTTTTCCATCATCCCATCACCCCCTCATCTTTCGCCCCTCCAAGCCGCCAGCAACGCCTGAATCGCCAGGAGTGGTTGCCCCCGGTACAATGCCCTGGCTGGTCCAAAGCCCGAT
>JAHDWH010000326.1:1448-5216 GCA_023384455.1 Caldilineaceae bacterium
CTCCTGCCGGAAAATCGCCATAAACTCCTGGATATCCGGATACGTCGAAGGGGAGGGCTGGCGACTGCCCTGCCCGAAACGGCTCTTGCCCTCGGCGCAGGTGCGGCAAGATAGCGAGCGCCGTCGTTGTTATTGTTGTGTATGTCGTCGTTGTGCAGCCCCTGCACCGGGCCAGAAATAAGGGTGACGTCGCACCCGGTCGTGGATGGCCTGGAGCATCGCCGCAAACCAGCCGGGGTGAATCGGATGCTGATGAGGCTGGGGTCTCCTAAGCCTGTCGAAGGGATAAAATCTGCGCAGATCAGTTGCTTCTGCGTCAATCTGCGCCCGCTTTTCATCGCTCTATGTAGGCCAAAATTGTGCGGGGGTGGTAGTCGGTGACGAGCAGAAAGCCCCGATCCCCCAACCGAGCAATGCCTTCCCAGTTGCGGGCGTCGGCATCCAGCAACTCCAAATAGATGGGCGGGCTTTCGGTGAAGCGAATACCCTTCTCTGTGATCTGCAACTCGACCAGCCGTTCTATCTGGGGCAGGTTTTGTACCAGCAGGCGCAGGAGAGAATCTTTGCCCGGTTTCAGCTTTACATCGCCGGGATAGAAGTAGTTGACGGCCCAGAAACGGCCATTTTCATCGGCTGGCGTGGCGTCGGTGATGCGATATTCGAGGGCAGGAAAAGGCAGATCGGCCAGGGGTGTCAGGCTGGCTGTGAAGCGGTGGGCCACAGGGCTGCGGTTGATCAGCCTCCCGTTGGCCTCGTAGATAGTCAGCAGCGTGGCTTCATCCCCCGTGCCGGTCAGGACAACCGCCTCGTCTGTCATATTGCGCAGGTCGGCCTGGGGCGGGATGGGCATGGCGGAGGCAACGTCGATATACAGTGCACTCAAATCCGGCTCCACCCGTCCCGTAAGCAACCAGCCCATCATCCCCCCCGACGGGCTGGACTCCACTGTCAGGTAGACCCTTTCCCCATCAAAGACAATCGACTCGAAGCCCTCGTAGCCGGGAATCTGGGCGCGCAGCCCCGGACTGTTCACGGGCAGGGGGCGGGGTGTCAGGGGGCCAGGTATCTGGCCGGCCAGGAATGCTTCGATCTCGGCCTGATCCAGCACAAAGAGCGCGCCATCTTTCGATCCAAAGCGGTTGGGGAATTGGGGCAGGAGCACCAAATGATCCCCGTACCAGGCCATCCCGGAAAATTCGGCACGGGCGATGGCAGCTGGCCCGGCCAGGGGAATCTCCACAACCGGTCGCTCCCGCAGGGGGACGGGAGACGGGGTTGCTGTGGGTTCTCGGACAAAGGGGGTGACTGTGGGAAAGGGTGTGGGGGTGGGAGAAGCGGATACTTCGACTACTACCGCCTGGATCATCGGCGGTGGGAGCGCGCAAGCGGTCAACAGTTGCAGGGAGAGCACCAGGCAAGCGGCAGCCGCAGAACAGCGACGCCACAGACAACGCGGCTTTGGACAGGGAGGCGGGCAGTGGTGCATTGGGGGTGGTTCTTTCACTGTGGGTAGAAGTGCTCCTGAAACTTGGCGCGTCGGTCGTGTTATTATATCACAGCGGGCCACTGGACCGATTGACACCGGATGACGACAAAAATGTAGGTCGGACTGTCAGTCCGACCTGTGGCAGAACAGGCCCGTCGGACTGTCAGTCCGACGTACAGCGGCTGTTTTCAGAGTAGGATAGCGCCGAATGTTGCGTGAATCAAGACGAGAATGTATCCTACGGCACAAGCCAATGGACGCGCTGGCAGCCCTAAGTATACGCTGCAGTGCGTCCGAAAAGCGTCCTATGGAAACCTGCGAATCAACCACAAGCAAAGGAATGCGCCCGCATGACACAGCAACCTACCCTTCTCCGTAAAGACGCGCCGCTGGAAAGTACCTGGGATGTGGACTCTGTATTCCCTTCCTGGGATGGCTGGCAGTCTGAATTCGAGGCACTAAAAGCCGATCTGCCCGCATTGACAGCCTTTGCCGGGCGATTGGCCGAGGGTCCGGCAAAGGTGGCGACCTGGCTGGAGGCGTACAGCGCCTACCGGCGGCGGGCGCTGCGGCTGCAACTCTATCCCTATATGCACACAGTCGTCGATACAAATGACGTGACCGCCAAAGGCAAGCTGGGCCAGGCGTCCGGGCTGATGGCGCAGTTTGGCGCGGCCACAGCCTTTGCGGAGCCGGAATTGATGGCCCTGGGCGATAGGTTGCGGGAATGGGCACAAACAGAACCGGGGCTGGCTCTCTATGCCCACTATTTCGACGATCTGTTGCGCCAGAAGGCACACAGACGCTCCGGCGAAGTGGAAGAGATTCTGGGGATGCTTTCTGACCCCTTCCGCACAGTTTTCCAAACGTTCAGCGAACTGACCAACAGCGATCTTAAATTCGCCGATGCCACAGACAGCCAGGGCGCAGCCCATCCCGTGCGCCAGACGACACTACCACCTACCGGCATCCAAAGCAGAGACCGCACCCAACGGCGCACGGCCTGGGAAAGTTTCAGCGACGGCCATATGGCTATGCAAAATACTCTGGCCAGCAATTACATTACCCACGTCAAACAGTCGGTTTTCACGGCGCGGGCGCGCAAATACGACAGTGTGCTGGCCTCGATGCTGGAACCCTTCAACACCCCCCTTTCCGTCTTCCACACGCTGCTGGAGACTTTCCAGAAGCATCTGCCCGTCTGGCATCGCTATTGGGAGGCCAAGCGGCGCATTCTGGGCGTGGAGACGATCCATCCCTGGGACATCTGGGCACCGATGGCAAGTGAGCCGGTGCGGGTGGAGTACCGGCAGGCGGTGGAGTGGCTGATCGAAAGTCTGCGCCCCCTGGGCAGCGGCTATACCGATGTGCTGCGCCTGGCCGCGGGGGAGGAGCGTTGGGTGGACTGGTCGCCCAACGCGGGCAAACGCCAGGGCGCCCAATCCCTGCGCGCCAAGAATATACACCCCTTTCTCTGGCTCAGCTATCAGAGCGATCTGCCCTCGGCCAGCTTTCTGGCCCACGAGTTGGGTCATTCTATGCACAGCCACTTTGCCGACAGCGCCCAGCCCGAACTCTACGCCGACTATTCGATGACCGCGGCGGAGACAGCCTCCAACTTCAATCAGGCGCTGCTGCGGGCCTATCTCCTGGCCGAAAAGCCGAACGACGCCAACTTCCAACTGGCGCTGATCGACGAGGCAATGATTACCTTTCACCGCTACTTCTTTATTATGCCCACCCTGGCCCGTTTCGAGTTGGCCGTCTATACCCAGGCGGAGAAGAGTCAGCCGTTGACCGCCCACTTCTTTAACGACCTCTGCGCCGACCTTTTTGCCGAGGGCTACGGCGACGCGCTGACCGATGACCGGGCACGCACAGCCAGCACCTGGTCCCAGTTTCTGCATCTGTATATGCCCTACTACACCTTCCAATATTCCGTGGGGATCAGCGCTGCCCACGCCATCGCCGAGGGGATTTCGTCCGGTGCAGAGGGCGCGGCGGAGCGCTATCTGGGCTTTCTCTCCGCGGGGAGCTCCCTCTATCCCAAAGAGTTGTTTGCCCTGGCCGGGGTAGACCTGACCAGTCCAGAGCCGGTGGAGAAAACTTTTGCTGTGCTGGGGGGGATGGTGGAGCGGTTGGAGGGGATGACAGGATGACAGTTCGATTTCCTCCTGCGGGTGCATCCCAGATCGGGAGTGCTGTTCTGAAAATAGAACACGGATGGACACGGATGGACACGGAAAGAACGGATTCACACGGATTCAATCTGCGAAAATCTG
>JAHDWH010000013.1:0-33480 GCA_023384455.1 Caldilineaceae bacterium
TCACCCGGAGAAGTGCGGTTACAAACCGCACCTACAGATTCCACCATCTTCTTGAACAGTACACAAAACCGGATTCTGGCAACAGTTCCTCGTACAGCTCAATCAGATTGCCGTCCGGGTCGTTACCGCTGCCATCAGTGCCTCCCTGTCAGCTCCATAAGCGCCTCGCTGGAAAAGGTGTAGTGTTCCCCGCAGAAATGGCAGTCTACTTCGGCAGAACCCGAAGCGATTAGCTCGTTCAGTTCGCCGGGGTCCAACAGGGAGAGCGCGGCCAGGGTGCGCTCGGCGCTGCACCCGCAGCGAAAAAGGAGAGGCCGCTGCTCGGTGATGGTGTAGGCCATCGGCCCAAAGAGCGCGGCCACAATCTCTTCCGGCGTCCGCCCATCAGCCAGCAGTTTGCCGATGGGTGGCAGATCGTCCAGCCGCTCGCTGACCTCAATCAGGGCGTCGAGGGTCTCGCCGGGCAGGGCCTGCACCAGAAGCCCCCCCACCGCCTGCACCTGCCCCGGGGGGTCAACAAAAGCGTCGATCTCCACCACCGAGGGGGTCTGCTCGGACTGGTTGAGATACCAGGTCAGGTCCGCGTCCAGAAAGCCGGTCTGGAGTGGGACTGTGCTCTGATGGGGTTCTTCCATCCCCAAATCCTTGACAATCGTCAGGAAACCGTCGTCGCCGATGGCCTCGGCCACCCGCTCGGCTGTGACCGGCCCGTAGGCGGCCAGTTGCGCCTCCCCCACATAGGCCCGGCTGTGACCGTAGCTGTCGGCTTCGGCGATCAGCTTTTGCAGGGGGCCGCTGCCCGTGGCCTTCACCACCACCCGCTGCTGGGCTTTGAGCAGCGCGCCCAACAGCACAGCCCCGGTCAGTCCATAGCCCAGGGCCGCGGCCGCCACGGGGGAGGCGTTGTGGCGGCCCGCCACTTCCGCGGTCAGGCCGGTGGTTTGGGCAATCACCGCGCGCAGGTTGCCGTCGTCGGTCAGGATGCGTAGAAGATAATCGGTCATCTGCTCTGAGTACTCCGTTGATTGCTGTCCATTGCAGACGCAAATTGACAGCTTGCGTTACATTTCGAGGAGCATTCGCTCCGGGTCTTCGATCAGTTCCTTCACCTTCACCAAAAACTGCACGGCTTCCCGGCCATCGACGATGCGGTGGTCGTAGCTCAGGGCCAGATACATCATCGGGCGGGCGACAATTGCGCCGTCGATGACGACTGGGCGCTCCTCGATTTTGTGCAGACCGAGGATGCCCACTTGGGGCGCGTTGAGAATCGGTGTGCTGAGCATCGACCCAAAAACGCCCCCATTCGTGATTGTGAAGCTACCCCCCTGCAAATCGGAGAGAGAGAGACTGCCGTCTTGAACCTTCTGGGCCAAATCCCGGATGGACTGCTCAATCTGGGCGAAGGACATGCGGTCAGCGTCGCGCAGGACAGGGACGACCAGCCCCTCCTCCGCGCCGACAGCAATGCCGATGTCGTAGTAGTGCTTCAAAATCATCTCGTCACCGTCGATCTCGGCGTTGAGCTGGGGGAAGGCCCGCAGCGCGCCGATAGCGGCTTTGGTGAAGAAGGACATAAAACCGAGCCGCACGCCCATCTGCTTCTCGAAGGCGTCCCGGCGGCGTTTGCGTAGCTCCATCACCGCCGACATATCCACTTCGTTGAAGGTGGTGAGCATCGCCGCGTTGTGCTGGGCTTCCACCAGCCGTTGGGCAATCGTGCGCCTTCGGCGGGAGAGTTTGACCCGTTCTTCCCGGCGGGCGTCGGGGCGGGTGAAGGGGGAAGGGGATGATGAGATGACGGGAGATGGGGCTGGCGCTGATACAGGCAGGGGTGCGCGTTTGGCGTTCAACGCCTTTTCCACATCCTCTTTGGTCACCCGGCCGCCGCTGCCGCTGCCGGGAATTTTGGCGACATCCATCCCCGCGTCCTCGGCCATGCGCCGGGCGACGGGTGTGGCTTTGGCGTCCTTCTCCTCTTCGATAGGGGGGCTGTCGGCTGGCGGATCTTCCGGACGTTCGGCTTTTTTCTCGGCCACTTTTTCCTGCTCTGGTTTGTCCTGCGCGGTGGCCTCGGCTTCCGCACCGACCTCGATTTTGCCCAGCACATCGCCGATCTTCACATCCGCGCCGGCTTCCACCAGAATCTCCGCCAGCACGCCGTCCCGCTCCGCCGAGACTTCCAAATCCACTTTGTCGGTCTCCAGTTCGACAAGAGGTTGGCCCGCCTTCACAGACGCGCCCGCCCCTACCAGCCAGCGGCCCACCGTCGCTTCGATGACTGATTCACCCATTTCGGGTACAACAATTTCAATACTCATTGCAGAACTCCTGATTTCCATTTCGTAGTGCGTGGTGCGTGTACTATTAAGTGGTGCTGACCGCAATTCAGCACCTCAGTTCGTCGATAGCCCAGCACGACATCACCCAAATTCTACTGATATTAGTTCACGAACCACGCACCAGGCACTACTGTCCACGCACCACGCCATTATACCACCGCAAAGACTTCTTCGATCAGCGCCTTCTGGTTGACCGCGTGCCAGGCCGATGACCCTTCCGCCGGGCTGGCACGATCCGGGCGGCCCACATAGCGCAGGGGAAGCCTGTGTTCCAGCAGGTCGTGGAGATGCGGGTAGACGAAATTCCACGCGCCCATATTGGCCGGCTCTTCCTGCACCCAGACCACCTCCTCGGCAGCCGCGTAGCGGTCCAGAACTGCCTCCACCTCTGCGGCGGGGAAGGAGTACAACTGCTCCACCCGTACAATCGCCAGATCAGAACGCTTCTCCGCTGGCTGATCCAGCAGATCGATAGCGACTTTGCCGGAGCAGAGGATCAGCCGTTTCACCCTTTCCGGCTCGGCGGCCGGGTCGTCCAACACAGGCTGCCAGCGCCCCTCGGCCAGCTCTCTGGGCGCGGAGGCCGAGAGCCGGTGGCGCAGCAGACTCTTGGGTGTCATCACCACCAGGGGCAGGGGATCGGTCTTGAGGAGCAGGGCTTGGCGGCGCAGCAGGTGGAAGTACTGGGCGGCAGTCGTCGGGTAGACGATGCGCAGATTCGTCTCAGCGGCGGCCTGCAAGAAACGCTCCAGGCGGCCAGTCGAATGGTCCGGCCCCGCGCCCTCGTAGCCGTGGGGCAACAGCAGCACCAGGGAGGGCGTCTGCTCCCACTTGGCCTGCCCGGAGATGACAAACTCGTCCAGCACTGCCTGGGCCACATTGATGAAATCGCCGTACTGGGCCTCCCAGATCACCAGCCGCTCTGGGGCCTGAATGTTATAGCCGTACTCGAAGCCAATCGTCGCCGCTTCGCTCAGGGGGCTGTTGACAATCTCAAAGGCGGCCTGGGCCTGGGGGAAAATCTGCAAAGGGATGCACGTTTCGCCGCTTTCGGGGTCGTGGAGGACGGCGTGACGGTGGCTGAATGTGCCCCGCGCCGCGTCTTCGCCGGTCAGACGCACGGAAATGCCCTCGGCCAGAACTGAGCCTAAGGCCAACTGCTCGGCGTGCGCCCAGTCCACATTGGGCGCGTCGGGATCGGCGAAGGCATTGACCCGGCGGGAGAAGACCCGTTGCAGGCGGGGATGGATGGCAAAGCCTTTGGGCGCGGCCAGGAGATCGGCCTGCAATTCATCCAGCCATTTCAAAGGCAGGGAAGTGTCGATCTGTTTGGCCGCGCCAGGTGGTGGCGGTGTCAGCGCAGGTTCGGGCAGGGCCTCCTCCGGCTGCAATTCGTCGTAAATGGCCTGCAAAGCGGCCATCTGTTTGTCGTAGAGGGTCTGGGCCGCGTCGCTATCACTCTCGCCGCTTTTCTGCAAACGCTCGGCCCAGAGCTGGCGCACCGTCGGGTGGTCGTCAATGCTCTTGTACATCAGCGGCTGGGTGAAGCGGGGTTCGTCGCCCTCGTTGTGGCCGTAGCGCCGGTAGCCCACCAGATCGATGAGGAAATCCTTCTGGAAGGTGTGGCGGTAGGCCGCGGCCAGGCGGGCGGCTTCGATGCAGGCCACCGGGTCGTCGGCGTTTACGTGTACAATCGGAATTTTGAAGCCCTTGGCCAGATCGCTGGCGTAGAGAGTGCTACGCACATCTTCCGGGTCGGTGGTGAAGCCGAGCTGGTTGTTGGCGATGATGTGGATTGTGCCGCCGGTGCGATAGCCCTCCAGTTTCGATAGATTGAGGGTCTCGGCCACAATGCCCTGGCCGGGGAAGGCGGCGTCGCCGTGGATCAGCACGGGCAGAGAGACGATGTGGTCGAAACGGGGCGGGCCGGGCTGATCGACAAATGTGCCCGCGGCACGAGCCATCCCCTCCACCACCGGGTTGACGTGCTCCAGATGGCTGGGATTGGGAGCCATCCCGACGGCGACGGTCGTCACTTCCCCATCCAAATCCGTGTCCTCAGCCACAATGCGGCTGGCCCCCGCGTGATATTTCACATCGCCGGTGTAGCCCAGATAGTCCCGTACATTGAACGTGCCGGGGTCCAGGGGGTCTTTGAACTCGGCCAGCATCTGGGCGTAGGGTTTGTTGAGGACGTGGGCCAACACATTCAGCCGCCCCCGGTGGGCCATACCGATGAGGAGTGCGCTGATCTCCTGTTCTACCGCCGCGCCCACCAGTTCGTCCAGCATCGGCACCATCACATCCAGCCCTTCGATGGAGAAGCGGGTCTTGCCGGGGAAGGTACGCTGGAGGAAATGCTCGAAGACCTCCACTTGGGTCAGCCGTTCCAGCAGGGCGGTGGCGTTGAGGGGGGCGGCGGGCGGGCGAAAACGTCCGCGCTCCGCGGCGTCCCGCAGCCACTCCCGCTCGGCGGGGATGCGCAGGTGGTCGTAGTCGTAGCCGGTGCTGGCGCAGTAAATCCGGCGCAGTTCGGCCAGGCTCTCGTGGGCGTTGGCGCAGCTCTCGCCGCAGGGGCCGCCGACGAGGGTGGCGGGCAGCCGGTGCAGGTCGTCTTCGGTCAGGCCGTGGAAGGCGAAGTCCAGGGAGGGGTCGCCGGGCGCGGGTCGGCCCAGGGGATCGATGACCGCGGCCAGATGGCCGTACTCGCGCAGGGACTGGGCGAGATTGACCGCGCCGACGATTGTGTTGATGTCAGTCTGCTGCGCCGCAATAGTAGGCAAAGCAGCGGGCGCGCTGCCATCGGGCGTCCACTGCTCGAAAAGGGAGCGGGTCTCGGCGTCCACAGAGGCGGGATCGGCCAGAAAGCGGTCGTAGAGTTCAAGGACGTAGCCAGCGTTGGGGCCGTGGAAGAGGGTCGCAAGTGAGTTGGACATAACGTATTGCGTATTCCATAAGGTGGCGCAGCCACGATTTGCGTGCAGAAACGTGAAGAGGTGAAACGTGAGATCACATGACGACACCTCACGTTTCACGTTTCAGTTGGTTGGCCGACCGACTAACCCATATGCGTTCGTTCCTCGCTGGTACGGAGTATTGCGTAAGCAGTGCTGTCCGGTACTTTGGTTGACGACGAGTCGGCATGCACCAGTATAGCACAGCCGGTAGGGTCGCAGATGTACTGGTGAATCAATTCGGCTGATTGCGAACGAGGGGGAGGTGGATATTTATGGGCAGGGGAATCGTCGAAAATACCGACTCGAACGCGCCCAGATCGCAGCCCGCCCCTTGTGGCCGCGGCTCGCCTCGCTGGTCGGTGAGGATAGGCGTGCCGCTGATGTCTGTACAACTACCCGCGTCCAGTGCCGGGCTGTAGGGTAGCAGGGCGTGGGTGGGCGTGGGGCCGCCGTTGTCGGCCAGCGGGCCAAGCCAGGCGTGCTGATTGAGGATGTCGTCGCCGGTGCCACCGAGGGTACAGCCGGTTGGGTCGCCGATGAAATTGGGACCTTGGGAAGTGACGACGCCCGTGCAGTCCGGGCCGGTGCCGCCGTCGGCCACGCTGTTCTGGGCGATGATCGAGTTGTGGATCGTCACCGCGCCGCCGTCGTTGGCGAGTCCACCGCCGGAGCCGCCAATCTCGCATCCACCATAAAAACATAGCCCCGTACTTGTCTGGTTGTATGCGATTGTTGTGTTATAGAGGAGGAGGTTGCCTTCATTGAAAATGCCGCCGCCATCGGCACCAGTAAGATTATTGTAGGACTCGTAACCATAACCGCTTCGATTTCCACTGACTGTAGAGTTTATGAGTGATGCGGTTCCGATATTGTGCAACCCGCCTCCGCGTGCGTTGCGCGAAGCCTGATTGTCGTAGATGGCACATTTGACCAGGACTACATTTCCCGCGTTGAAAATCCCTGCACCGCCTATCGAAAAGCCGCCACCCCAATTTTGACTGATGGCACTGGCAAAAAACCACGCGTCGCCTGCGTTGTACACACCGCCGCCCCTATTTTGGTCTGCAGAATTGGCGCGAATCTGACTATTCGTAATAGTCATTGTTCCCAGATTGGCAATTCCGCCACCTCGTCCATTGGGTAATTGCCATTTTGCATCCCAGCCCCCTGTTCCTGTTTCGTTGTTGGCAAGAGTGATGTCATAGGCGATGAAAATTCCTGTGTTCCAGATTCCGCCACCATCACCGCCAATTACTGCATAGCCTCCATTCCCACTTTTGTTTCCTACCACTCGGCTTTCAAATATTTTTAGATAGCCTTCGTTGGCGATGCCACCACCTGTCTCGCCCGGACACCCCTCATAACCGTTTGGCTCGCAAGGGTCATCTTTACCATCCGCCGCCCGGCCGTTCTGGACGGTAACGCCCCGAATCGCCACAGTCCCGGTCAGGATATGCAGTACCCGGTCGGTCTGGTTGGCATCGATAATCGTCCCAGCCGACCCAGCGCCGCTGATGACCAAACTGCTGCGGATGTCCAGATCACCCGTCGCGTTGTCGTCCTCGCTGCGTCCTTCCAGGGACAGGACATAACTGCCTGCCGGCACTAGAATCAGGTCATCGCCATTGCCCGCCGGACAGGCGTCCACGGCAGCGTCCGTGTTGGCCGCCTGGATGGCCTCGCGCAGGGTGCAGTCGCCGTTGTCGCTCAGGTTGTCCAGGCCGGTGGTGACGGTTATCACTGAGCCAGCGGGTGGCTCAAAGGGGGGAATTGTGAACGAAGGGGATACTGGTGAACTACCGGGACCGGCTTGGGCAAAAAGCGACAGGACCAAAATGACGACCCACAGCAGTGCGATAGCTGTAGCAACAAAGAGACGACGCATAGCGAACTCTCCTTTTGAACTCAGAGCGGGATGACTCTTTATGACAGCCAATCCACCCCCCACGACAACGGAATACGCAACACGCAATACTTTTACGCCTCCCGCAGCAGCCGCCAAATCTCCCCCAACTTCGGGCGTTTGCCATACATCAGCAGCCCCAGGCGGAAGACCTTTCCCCCCAGCCAGACGATCAGCGGAATCGTAAGCAGAATTGTGGCGAGGCTGCCCACAATGTCGATGACAGGCACTTCCGTCATAGGCAGACGCAGCATCATCGCTGTGGGCGCGGTGAGGGGAAACCAGGAGATGAAACGGATGAGGCCGCTGTTGGGGTTGGTGAAGAAGACGCCCGCCAGCATCAGAGGCACACTGGCCAGCAGCGAAAAGACGCCGGCCAACTGCTGGGACTCCTGAAAGTCCGCGCCCAGCGCGCCCACGGACCCCATCAGCACCGCATAGACGACGAAACCCAGCAGATAGTAGACCACCGCCAGCACAAAGACTTCGGGCCGGGCAAAGAGGGGCACGGCCACCCCCAGCAGGGCCACAATCCCCCCGCTCAGCCCAAAGGAGGAGCCGACCCAGACGATCACCTGTGTCAGCCCCAGCGCGCCCAGGCCGATGACTTTGCCCGCCAGCAGTTGTTGGGCCGTCACCGACGAGAGGACGATTTCGATGACCCGGTTGGTCTTCTCCTCGGAGACGCTGCGCAGGAGATAGCCGGAGGAGACGAAAATCGTCACAATCAGCAGAATGCTGAGCATATAGGGCACGATAAAGCCCAACACCGAGGCCAGCACCCCGCCCGCCGACTGCTCCTCGCCGCTCAGGTTTACCACTTGCGCCCGGAAGGGATTCGCCAGCCGGGCGCGTAGAGCAGCGTCGGGCACATCCCGCACCAGATGATCGACAAAGAAGCCGCGCAGAGAGCCGGAATCTTCGATGTCCAGGGCGGAGAAAGCGCCCTCACCGCTCACTACCCGGATGCGCCCGCTCTCCACATAATCGGCGGGGATGACGATCAGCCGCCGGGCCGTCTCCGCCTGGACAGCAGCCACCCCCGCCTCTTCGCTGGCGAACAGGCGAAAACCATCCGCGTATTCGGGCAGAATGGGGGTGAAGCGCCCGGACTGATCCACCACCGCCACGGAGCGGTTGCTGCCGGCGAAGACCTCCACCAGCGCATCCCCTGCCTGACCGCCAAAGAACGCGCCGATGAGCAGGGCCACCAGCCCCAGCAGGGGAATCAGCAGCGTCATAATGATAAAGCCAGGCCGCCGTACATTGACCCGGTATTCGTGCCAGGCGATCAGCCAGATTTTGTCCATTGGGGGAGTCCTTGCGAATTGCGAATTGCGAGTTGCGAATTACGAATTGCGAGTTGCGGGTGTCGGGCGGCAGGGGATAACGGGATCAGTGAGCGCTGATTGAGTAGCCGAGTCTGCGAGGCGTATCGCTTGTACTGAGCCTGTCGAAGTGAAGTCAAGCGAACGGGTCTACAGGCAGATTTGAGTATAACCCGCTTGGTTTCGATACGGCTGGAAACAGCCCCAGCCTACCCTTTGACAGGCTCCGGACACCGCTCAACCGGCGCTGGTCTTGAGCCTTTATGTGACATCATTTCCCTGCCCCACCACCTGCACAAAAATATCGTTGAGGGGCACCGACGCCACTTCAAAGCTCTGCACATCCACACCCCGACGCACCAGCTCGGCCAGGACAGCCTGGGGGGTCGTGCCGTCCAGTTCCAGGAGCACGGCCTCGCCGGTGGGTCTGATTTCAGCCACGCCGGGGATGCCGGTCAGGTCGCCGGAAGCGTTGTCGCTCGTCTTCACCCGCACGGAATGGGGCGCAAACTCCCGTTTGATGTCAGCCAGCGCGCCGTAGAGCACGGCCTTGCCCCGGCTGATCAGCACAATGCGATCGCACAGTTCCTCGACCAGATTCATCTGATGGGCGCTGAGGACAATCGTCTTGCCCGCGGCCTGCAATTCCCGGATGAGATTTTTGATCATCTCCACATTCACCGGGTCCAGCCCCTGAAAAGGTTCGTCCAGAATCAGCAGTTCCGGGTCGTGGACCAGCCCGGCCACAAACTGCACCTTCTGCTGCATTCCCCGGCTCAGGTCTTTGACTTTGTGCTTGCCCCACTCGGCCAACTCCACCCGTTCCAGCCAGGCGGCAGCATTGCGCCGGGCGGTCGCTTCCTCCGTCCCCTTCAGCCGCCCCAGATAGACCAGCACATCCAGCACCTTCAGGTCTTTGTACAGTCCCCGTTCTTCGGGCAGATAGCCCACCTGTGCCCGCACGTCCGCGGGCCGTTGGCCCAACACCCGCACTTCGCCGCTGTCGGCCTTGAAGATGTCCATCAGAATGCGGATGGTCGTCGTCTTGCCCGCGCCGTTGGGGCCAAGCAGCCCGAAAATCTCGCCGGAATGGACGGCAAAGGAGAGATCGTTCACGGCCCGAAAATCGCCGTAGCTCTTGGACAAATGGGATACTTCCAGAACTGTATGCACAAAGTGCTCCTGGGGAATGACAAAGAATAGGACACGGATTTACACGGATTTCGTAACTGCTCAGGCATTCACGGCTTATTAACCACGGAAAACACGGAACACACTGAAAAAAGCGCAGAACTTCCGCGTATTCTGTGTATTCAGTGGTTATTTCTGTCGTTGGCTGAGTATGTAGTTACCGGATTCCAAGCAAAGAGTCCGTGTAAATCCGTCTTATCCGTGTGCATCCGTGTCCTTCTTTTCTTCTACTGTTCGGCCCAGCAGCCGCTCGATCTGTTTGCGTACAGGCGGCGGATCGAAGCCGAGGGCGTAGGCCCGGCTGCTGTCCAGAGAGACATCGGCGGCCCGGGCCGCGGCTCCGGGCACATCCCGGAAGCTGATCGGTTCGGCCAGGGACGGGGGCAGGCCGAGAATATCGAGCATCTGCGTGCCCATTTCGTAGCGGCTGATGCTCTCCCGCCCGCCCAGGTGCAGGATGCCCCGCACCCGTTCGATCTCCTTCGGGTTGACCGCTTCGTCCTCCATCCCGCTGGCGGCCACCAGCAGCAGACCCACCGCGGCCACCGGGCCAGAGATAGGCGTGCGCAGTTCGTCGGCAAAGAGGGTCATCGGTCGCCCGGCCCGGAATTCGCTCGCCATCCGCTGGAAGAAGGGCACCCGCCCATTGTCCGCAAAGCCGAACAGCAGGGGCATCCGGCAGATGGCGGCCTCGTCGTAACGCTCCAGCACGGCCTGTTCGGCCAGGGCTTTGTGCTCGCCGTAAAGATTGAGGGGCGAAACCGGCCCGTCCTCGGCATAGGGGGCGCGAGTGCCGTCAAAGACCAGATCCGTGGAGGTGAAGACGAAAGGGATGCGCCGGTCGCCGCACAGCCCGGCCAGATTGAGGGTGGCCTGCAAGTTGACCCGCAGGGATTCGTCCGGGTGCTGCTCGCAGTAGTTGGGATCGGCCAGGGCCGCGCTGTGAATGACCGCTTTGGGCCGCACCGCATCCAGCATATCCCGTACATCCCGGAAGTCGGTCAGATCGATCTTCCCGCTATCCACTCCGGCCAGCAACCGCTCCGCATCCTCCCGCCGGGTGCGGTGAAACGTGCCCGCCACCCGCCACTTTCTGCGGGCAGCAGCCACCAGATATTGTCCCAAAAAACCAGTCGCACCTGTGATAAGAAGTGAGGGGGTCATAGATACCTGCCCTGAAAAAAGGCTTGTATACACGGATAAAAGAGAACACGGATTAATAAAAATCTGTGTTCCTTCCGATCCGTGTATACAAAATTTCATCCCCCGTGGCGCAACGAAGTCGCATGGGGAACTGCTCTGAAAATGGGCTTGTATACACGGATGAAAAGGGAACACGGATAAGCAAAATCTGTGTTCCCTTATAACTGCTTACCCCCACCCAACCTCCCCACTGTGGGGAGGAGTCGATCCACTTCCCTCCCTGGAATGGGGAGGGGTAGGGTAGGGTGGCTCAATCTCGCATGAAACCCTGCCATTACTATACCCGCTTTTCGGTCCAAAGAGAAAGTGAGATAGGCAAAAACGAGGTGGGGGTACACGAAAAAAGCGTCCAGGAGATCGCTTCCTGGACGCTTGCATTGCCGTGCAGCGTGGCCTGCAACCCTAGCCCTAAATTGCTTCTGCCTCTGTCACTTTCTGTAACAGTGCCTGTTGAGCCGCAACGGACTCGGCCACCGCCTCGCGGATTGCCCTCTCGGCCTCGTGGACATCTTCGTTGTTGGACATAGCCACCTCTGCGGCTAACATCTGCCGACCTTTGGACAATTGATCGGCGTCGGCTTTGGTCAGATGCTTTTCAAACTTGCGCCAGGTCAAATCCCGCACAGCCGCAGCGATCTGTCCGGGGCGACCAGAGTGGAGAAGTTCATTGACCCGATAACGACGGCTCTTGAAGTCGCTCTGAAGCTGTTCCGGCAGGGCGCGCAGGGTAGACAATACCCGCTGATAGCGTGCCTGGGACATCACTTTACGCACGCCGATCTCGCTCACGCGCTCGACAGGTAGACGCACGGTCAACCGATTGCGTACAAATTCGATGACATAAAAACGGTGATAGCCCGCCACCAATTCGCTTTCTTCAATGTCAACAATCGTGCCTGGCCCGTGGGCGGGATGAACCACATCTTGTCCGATGGCAAAATCCAAGCGAAGCCTCCTTTGGTTATGGCAGGCCCTTCCGTCAGCAAAGCGCTACACGAGCGCTTCGTCCAGAGGATCAAAAACCGGAAGAGCTGGGGTCAAGGGCAATTTTATGATAACTTTTGCAACTTTGATCTATACGAAGTATATCACAGAAAAGGAGGGGTGTCAAACACGAGAAAGAAAATGGTAAGCACTGTGTGCGATTGTGGGGTCAACTGCTGAGATAGTGATGCCACAGAATGCGCGCCGCCACCGAACGCCAGGGCCGCCACTGTTCAGCCAAGTCGTGCAACTCCGTCTGGGACGGGCGGGCGGGCAGCTTTTTCACCTGTTGGACCGCGGTCGCCAGGGCCACATCGCCCCGAGGCCAGACATCCGGACGCAGAATAACCATCAGCAGATAGACTTCGGCAGTCCACGGACCGATGCCGGTGATCTTCTGGAGTTCTGTGCGCGCGCTTTCATCGTCCAGTTGGGGCAGGCCGTCCAAATCGAGCGATCCGCTCTGCACGGCTTCGGCCAACAGACGGCTATAGCGGCTCTTCTGGCGGCTGAACCCGACGCCGCGCAGAGTTTCGTCGTCCAGCGCCAGCAGACTGCCGGGCGTCAATTCCCCCACTACCCCCAGCAGCCGGTCGTAGGTGGCCTGGGCGGAGGCCAGAGAGACCTGCTGCTCCAGAATCAATTTGAGGAGCGTAGGAAAGCCCCCTTCCCGGGACCAGAGGGGTGGGTAGCCACAGCGCGTAATCACCCCGGCCAGGTCCGGGTCCTGGGCGGCGAGGGTGTCGGATGCGGTGATGAGGAGGGCAGGGGTGAGGGTCATTGGATTTCCGATGGAACAATTTTTGGTAAGGAAACGTGAGGTGAGAAACGAGAAACGTGAGATCGCACGGCCTTTCTCACGTTTCTCGTTTCACGCTTCTCCTGACAAACCGCCCATCCCCCGGCGAACCGACAAATTCTTCGTTCTCCACAATCACCCGCCCGCGCAGCAGGACCGTGCGCGGCCAGCCGGTAACGGTCATCCCCGCGAAGGGTGTCCAGCCCGCGCTTTCGTGGAGGGTGTCGGTGGAGATCGTCTTTTCCCGGTGGGGGTCAAAGAGGACGATATCGGCGTCGAAGCCGGGCAGGAGGCTGCCTTTGCGGGTCAGCCCCATCCGCCGGGCCGGGGCCGTGGCGCAAAGCTCTACCCACTGGGCCAGGGAGAGATGGCCGCCATTGACGCCGAAGTGATGGATCAGCGACAGGCGGGCTTCGATGCCGGGCACGCCGCCGGGCACCTGGGCAAAGGAGCGCTGGCACTTTTCGCTCTGGGTCCAGGGGCAGTGGTCCGTGCTGATCAAATCCAGCCCGCCCTGGGCCAGGGCTTGCCAGAGCGCCGACTGATCCGCGGCGGAGCGCAGGGGCGGCGCGCAGATGTAGAGGTTGCCGTCTGGCCCGCCCAGATGCTCCTCGGCGGTGAGGAGCAGATAGTGGGGGCAGCTTTCGCCGCTGATGGCGACGCCCCGGGAGCGGGCCGCCACAACCTCCGCCACCCCTTCGGCGCAGCCGATGTGAAAGATATGCACGGGACAGCCGGTCAGGTGGGCAATCTCCCCGGCCCGGTGGATAGCGGTGGCTTCCAGCCGGGCGGGACGGGTGCGTTCGTGCCAGATGGCGGCGGTGTGGCCGGCGGCCACGGCTTCGGCCCGCAGGTAATCCAGCAGGGGGCCGGTCTCGCTGTGCAGAACAACCGCGCCCCCGGCTTGTCCGACCGCGGCCATCGACCTGTGCAATGCGATGTCGTCCAGTTCCATCCGGGCGTAGGCCTGGTAGAGTTTGAAGGTGGCACAGCCCGCGGCCACCAGCGCCGGGACTTCGAGCAGCCGCTCGGCAGATTGGGCGTGCCAGGTGGGGATGGTCATATGCAGGCCGTAGTCCACGGCCACCTGCCCGTCGGCCTCGGCCCGGCGTGCGGCCAGGGCATCCGCCATGGACTGGCCGGGCTGGGGATCGGCAAAGTCCACAATCATCGTCGTGCCCCCGCAGGCCGCGGCGATTGTGCCACTGGCAAAGCTGTCGCTGCTGACCAGTCCGCCCAGGGCCAGTTGCAGATGGACGTGGGGGTCCACGCCGCCGGGGAGAAGGTAACAGCCGGTGGCGTCGATCACCCGTTTGCCGGTCAGCCCGTGGCCGATGGCCGCGATCGAATCGCCAGTCAGTGCCAGGTCCGCCATAACCGGGCCATTTGGGGTGATAACCTGTCCACCGCTTATCAGACAATCGTACAAAAGAGCCTCCATCTCAGAGCCTGTTTAATCATTCAGGCTTTTGGCGCGCAGCTTTGTGACCACGGAAAACACAGAACAGACGGAAAATTCTCTTTCGGCTTTTCTTCGTATCCACTCAGGCCCAGGGTGCGACGCACTCGCCACACCCATTTTGCAGTAGAATCTACTCTTGGCGAGTGCGTCGCACCCTGAGTAGTTACTTTTCTTCTGTGTATTCCGTGTTTTCTGTGGTTAGTTCAATAGCCTGTTTAATCATTCAGGCTCTCAGAAAGCAGGACACGGATTGGCACGGATGGGATGGATTTACACGGATTGAATATGCAAAATCTGCGTCTGCTGGTGCGTTCTATAGGCGCGCCGCTTCGCCCCATTTCCCGTCAAAAACCGTCTCCTGCAATGGGCGTCGGCTGCGGGGATTGGCTTCCCGCGTCTGCAAATCGTCGGGCAGATCGTTCATATCGCCCAGATAGCCCACGGCAATCGTCACGGCTGGCTCAAAATTATTGGAGATTTCCAGGACGATGCGGGCCTTTTCTCTGTCAAAGCCGCCCATCTGGTGAACGTGCAGACCGGCCGCGCTGGCCTGGACCGAAAGATGGGCGACCGACTGGCCCAGATCGTACCAGGCGTGGGCGTTGGGTGTGCCGTTGCGGCTGCGCAGCTTCGCGGCCACACCCACAATCAGCAGAGGCGCGCGGTGTGCCCACAGACGGTTGCTGCCGGACAGCGTTTCTACCATCCGGCTGTGGGCGTCCTCGTCTTCCCGGCGGATGAGGACGAAACGCCAGGGCTGCTCGTTGCTGCTGGACGGCGACCAGCGGGCCGCTTCCAACAGACTGCCCAGCACATGGGCGGGGATGGGTTGCCCGGAAAAGGCCCGGGGCGACCAGCGCTCGGCCAGCAGGGGATGGATGGGGTATTGGGTGATTGCGGTTTTGTTCAGTTCAGTTGTCATTGTTTTTCCTGTTGTGTAACAGCGGGCTGTTCATTCCAACTCGCAGGTGCGGTTTGTAACCGCACATTGGCGCTCATCCCCCAATTGTGCGGTTACAAACCGCACCTACAAAAACCCGGCTGTTCGTTGATTGAGCATTGAATCCGTGTCAATCTGTGTCCGTATTTTTGTCGCTTTCATCGGCGGGGGTGACGACGCGCAGGAGCATACTCTGTTTGCTTGCGGTCAAGCGGTATGCGCCCAGGGAGGCGGGCAGGAGTACCCACGCAACTCCGGCCAAATCGATCCCCCCCCCAGCCCATTCCAGCCGGGCAGAACCGGAGAGGATGCCCCAGATTTCAAAACTTTCCCCCCCACATTCCCCGGCGTAGACCCGGCCCGGATTCACCAAAATCCGCTCGGTGTGAAAATAGGCGCAGTGGGCGATCTCCTCCACCCCCACGCCTTTTTGCCCACCGGGCGCAATCCGGCGAACGGCCAAAGATGGCTGCGCCTGTTCCCAATCGATGACTTTCAGGGCGCTGCCGATGTGGAGGGGACGGGGTTTGCCGTCCGCGCCCAGCCGCCCCCAGTCGTAGATGCGATAGGTGGTGTCGCTGTTCTGCTGGATTTCGGCCACCAGCAACCCTGGCCCCAGGGCGTGGACTGTGCCCGCGGGCACAAAGACCACATCCCCTTTGGAGACAGAAATCCGGTGCAGCGCCTCTTCCACCCGCTCTTGCGCCACGGCCTGGGCAAAACTTTCCGGATCGACGCCTGCTTTCAAGCCGTAGATCAGTTGAGCGCCCGGCTCGGCGTGAAGAACCACCCACATTTCCGTTTTGCCGTAGTCGTTTTCGTTTGCCAGCCCGTATTCGTCGTCCGGGTGGACCTGGACGGAGAGCCAGCGGTTGGCGTCCAGCAGTTTGATGAGCAGAGGAAATTTGCCCGCTTCGATTGCCTGCCGATTGCGGCTGCCCAGCAACGCTTCGCCCCACAACTTCTGGGCTGCCGAAAGGGTTTGCCCGGCCAGGGGACCGTTGGCAATCGCCGTCTCGCCGTGGGGATGGGCGGCCATCTCCCAGCTTTCCGCCACTCTGCCGGGGGGAATGGCGCGGCCCAGAACCGTTTCCAGTGCCCGCCCCCCCCAAATATAGTCTTTGAAAACAGGGGTGAACTGAAGGGGATAGGGGATGGGAGGGGAGGAAGGGAGGAAAGGTGGAAGGGAGGAAGATACCTTCGCACCCGGCCAGAGGGCGCGCACCCGATCCAGCAGGGAGAGAGAGGGGGGCGTTTCATCGGTCGGGACTGTTTTCTCCGGGAAGGGGGGCAGATCGAGCATTTTGCGCCAGGCGTAGTTGCCCAGAATTTTCAGCGAAGCCACCACCGGCGCGGCCAGCACAGCCCCCAGCAGACCGGCCAGGGATGCGCCCATTACGACGCTGACCATCACCAGCAGGGGGTGCAGGTCCAGGGCGTCGCCCACAATCCGGGGTACGAGCAGGTTGTTCTCCACCTGCTGGACCAGAATCATCGCAATCAGCACCACCAGCCCGAACTCGAAAGCCGAAAGGCCGAAGCTGGCCGTGTCCTGGGTCAAGGCCACCACTACGGCCGCGCCGGCGCCGACGAGGGGGCCAATCACAGGCAGAAACTCCATTGCGCCGGAGAGCAATCCCAGCCCCAGCGCGTTGTCCACGCCCAGAATTGCCAGAACGATACTCACCACAAAAAAGATGACCAACCCCAGCAACACCTGTCCGCGCAGATAGGCCCCCCACACCCGGCTCACATCCACCATCAGCCGGTCGGCATCGGCCCGATAATCGGCGTCGTGGGCAAAATCGCTGATGCCCCGCCCGATGCGGGGGATGTCGTTGGCGATGTAAATGGAGACGACAAAGACGAGGAAGACCAGCCCCAGCAGATTGACGGTGGCGCTGACAAAACCGGCGGCGATGCTCCCGCCCTGGCTGAAGATCGGCTGCACCAGACCAAAAAGCTGTCGTGCCACCTCATCCCAGCCGGGCAGTTGGGGGAGGATGGCGTCCCGTTCCAGCACCAGCGGGCCGAGGGCGAAGCTCTCCGGCAGCCGTTCGGGCAGGGTGCTCACCAAATCCACGGCCTGATCGAACCAGCCGGGCAGATTCTTGCCAATCGTCACGGCCTGCTGAAAAGTGGTGACGCCCACAAAAGAGAGGGTGACAACGACGGCCACAGCCAGCACCCCGTAGACGGCCAGCACAGTCGTGCCCCGGGGCAGCCCCAGCCGGTGGCTGATCAGGCTGATGAGCGGGTGCAGAATGTAGGCCAGCAGCAGGGCGATCAGCAATGGCTGCACCAAATCCTGAAAGCGCCAGATGACCAGCACGGCCAGAGAGAGCGCGCTGACAGCGACGATTGCTTTGGTGGCGGTTGTCCAGGGGGGAGATTGATTCATTGCTCTTGACATTCTTTGATTAGGGATTTATACTGACATTTGTAAGAGCGGCTGAATACTGCCCTCACGGTGGGTTCCCTTTCAGGGATAGGCCGTGCCCCCTAACCACGGGGGCATTCTTTTTTGCGCCACATTACGTCACTTCGAGCAACCACCCGCTCGACAGCGCTCTTTCCAGCAGCACAGCCATTACCCCATTCCCCTCTTTCCCGTTGCGCACAAAGCCACACAGGGCGTCGGCCAACCGGATCAGCGGTTCACTCTCGTCGTCTATGCCCCTCACCTTTTGCACAGACAAGCCAGAACGACGCAATTGCCGTCCGACTTCGCGTTCTACAGAGCGGGACAACCCATCAATCAAAACCGTAGCTTTGTATTCGCCAACCGCAGATGCGTCGAGGGCGTGGGCAATCGTTTGGACTGTAGCTGCCAAATAGTCTTGAGTCATTTGATGGAAATGAAAGTATAACTTGCCCTAAAATTCGCTCCGATTGAGGGGATCATTTATATAAGCCTGTCGGCGGATAGAATTACTGCGTGCCCACTTGCGCGTTCCCTTTCGAGAAAGGGCTTCAATTTCCAGGCAGGTCTGCTGCAACAGTTTACGTTCTTCACCGACAATGACAACCGCAACGATAAACAACTGGCCCTGGGTGTCTTGACCGCTTTCGTCTACATAGCAGTAACGCTTCTGTATCATCGCGACGCTTCCAGCCTATTTGAAATTCCCCATCGATGCCAGAAACTTCTTAATCCCAATCCCCGGAAAATTGCTCTGGTTGCGGTTGTCCAGGGGGGAGGAGGATCGGTTCATTGTGGTTTCATCCCCGATTGATTGGCGCAGGCGGATGTTCATTGGCCCGATACAAAATCTGACGCAATTGGCGTAGACCAGGACGATTGAGAGCGAGCAGGGCTATCGTCGCCCGTCCTGTGGCCGAGACGCCAATCAGTTCTGTGCAGTCGCTGTTCCAACGAAAGTGATCATCCCAGCGCTGTTGCCGGGGATGATAGAGGGGCACAATCGCCTCGGTGAGAGGATCGACGGCTGTTGTCTCAATCCCTTTGGCGTTGTTGCAGCCAAAACAGGCCAGCGCCAAATTGGCTGGTGATGTAGGGCCACCCTGGATGCGAGGATGGATGTGCTCGACGTTGAATGGATCGGGGCTGTAGCCCAACTGGGAATAACAATACTCGCAGCAGTTGCGCGCCCGTTCGTGTACCAGACAGCGTAACTCGGATGAAATGTATCTATTCGCCATAGCCGCGCCACAGACCCAGTTGGTGCATGACAGCGGGAAGGGGTTTGCCCCACAGGGCCGCCAGTTCTGTGACTTTCTTCATACGCTCGGCATTAAGTTGCTCGGCCTGTTCGCTCAGGGCTTGCAGTTCTTGCTGTTCGTTCGCGGAGAGAGCGTCCTCCACTTCGAGTTTCTGGCCAAGACTGCGCAGACGGGCTTGCTGCTCTGGCGGGAGTTGGGCAGCATAGAGGGCGCGAAGTGTCTTATCTTCGGTGGCGGCCAGCGCGGCGACTGTGCGTCTGGCCTGCACAGCCAGCACCCGCGCAGTGAAATCGGCCAGTTCGTCCGCGGGCATCTGATCCACAATCTGCACCAACTCTTCCGGCGATAGGGTCACTTGTATAGTCGGCATCGGGCTTTCTTCCTCTTTCCATTAGATACTCCGGCCCTATTATACCCCACGGAACTTCTGAACAAATGATACGGCGGGAGACCGCACCAGCATCCCAATCCCCGGAAAGGCCACAGCCACCCCGCATCCCGCCCAACAATTGCCCTAGACTGACTTTTAGGACTTGTATTTTAGGACGTTTCCCATTATACTATGGACAAGAAGCGGTATCGTAAGTCCTGGCGACCCTGGCCACCTGTAAGGTGGACCTAGCTTCCGGTGTAATTCCGGAGGGACAGAGTGAAATCGGGGCCTAGGGAGAGCCGCTTTTTGTTTTTTACCAGAATTGGCGGGTCACTACATCTTCCGCCACAACCTTCCCTTCGAAAATATCATAAAGGCTGTTATCCCTCCGCTCGTATCGCTGGTAGAAACTCCAGGCGATATGATCGACGGCTTGAAGTCCTCGCTCTCGACGGGAATCTTCCTGATAGAGCAACACCACCTGCTCTGGGATGTCGGCAATCCTCTCACGAATGGTCTTCTCTAACGCGTGCCGTAAGGTCGGCTTGGTGTAGCGTTTATCAAGCCACAATTCAATGTGGGAATGGCGCTCCACACAATAGCGGATCCCCCGCGCCACTGCTTCTCGATACATATCCTCTGGATCGACAGGCGGTCGTAGAATTGACTGCTTGTCAATCACTACCGCCACGATTTCGATATCTTCGTCTAGCATTGACTCAAGCAGACGTTCTGTCACCCCTCTTTCAACCTGAGTCGCCTTCATCTCATCAGGTTTGGCCCTTCGTCCCAAAGTTTTGCGCGCTCGTTTGATATGCAGATCAATCGGTCTGGGGTTTGTGGTAAGAAGAAGTGCGACAACCAGATACCGACCGCCGCTGAAGATCGCCACATCCCCTGACTCGTCCAGATAGCCATACCACAATTGGATAGGAGTTGATAGTGCCGTGCCTGTGGTCATTGATAGCAGAAGCTCGCGCCGATTTTGTTGACACTTCTTTACAACTTCGTCAGATTCGCCATCGACGCCAAAAACTTCTTAATCCCAACGCCCGGAAAAGCCACGGTTACTTCCTCATCCCGCCCGACAACAATCGAGTCGATGACTGTGCCCACGCCGTGGGTGGGGTGCTGCACACTCTGGCGGCTTCTGTATTGGGTCACGGGTTTGGCTTTGCCGCCGCCCCTGGGAAGACGAATGCTCTGCTCGCTGGACGCACTCTTGCCGCTGCTCTCTCCGGGCGTCCAGTAGCTCTGGCGGGCGGTGGAACGTTCCCGCTGGGTGGAGCCGCCCCAGCTTGACCCGCTGTCGTCCCAACTGGTGGCCCGGCTGTAGCTGGCCTCCCGGCGGGACTGCTTGTCCACCATTCCCCGCAGCAGATGGGTGGGGATGTCGGCCAGAAAGCGGCTGGATTCCTGGGTCTGGCTGCTGCCCCAGAGGGTGCGGCGGAAGGCGTGGAGCAGATAGAGACGGCGCTTGGCACGGGTAATCCCCACATAGGCCAGGCGGCGCTCCTCGGCCATCTCCTCGGCGTCGTCGCTTTCGATGCTGCGGGCGTGGGGCAGAATCCCCTCCTCCATCCCCACCATAAAAACCACCGGGTATTCCAGCCCTTTGGCCGTGTGCAGGGTCAACAGCGTCACAGCGTCGCCGCCGTCGTCCAGCTGGTCGGCGTCGCTGACCAGACTCACCTCCTGCAAAAAGAGGGAGAGCGCATCCATCCCCGCATCCAGACCGGCCATCCCCGGCGTGTATTGGGCGGCCACCCCCCGCAACTCCTGCAGGTTGGCGAAGCGATCCTCGCCTTCGTCGCTGCCGTCCCGCAGCCGGTCGATGTAGCCCGCATCCTGCAAAATGTGGTCGAGCAGTTCAGCCACGCTTTCGTAATTCTCGTCCGCGGTCATTGCCACCCAATTTTCGAACATCTCGGCAAAGTTGAGCAGTGCATTGACCGCCCGGCTGCCCAGCCCCGGACCGTTGAGGAGGGCGCTGTTGCCCGCGGCTTCGGCCACGGCTTTGTAGCCGTGATGGAGCACCCGCAGACAGAGAAATTCGCTGACTTCGGCCTCGGCGGCCCAGTCCTTCACCGCCAGCCAGGTCTTGGCCCCGATGCCTCTGGGCGGGGTGTTGACGATGCGGTCCAGGGCCACGGAGTCGGCGGTGTTGTGGACGACCCGCAGATAGGCCAGGGCGTCTTTGACCTCCATCCGCTCGTAAAAGCGGGTGGCCCCCACCAGCCGGTGGCGCACCTGGCGCATGACAAAGGCTTCTTCCAGGGCACGGCTCTGGGCGTTGGTGCGATACATCACCGCGCAGTCGCCCAGGCGGAAACCGGCCTCGGCCTGGAGTCGGGCGATCTCATCGCAGACCCAGGACGCCTCTTCGATTTCGTTGTAGGCTTCGTAGACCGTCACCTTCAGCCCTTCGCCGTTGTCGGTAAAGAGTTTTTTGGGCGTGCGGTTGACATTCTTCGTAATCACCGCATTGGCTACATCCAAAATCGACTGGCTGCTGCGGTAGTTCTGCTCCAGCAGAATCGTGCGGGCGTCGGGATAGTCTCGGCGAAATTGGAGGACATTGCGGTAATCTGCGCCGCGAAATCTGTAAACTGACTGGTCTTCGTCGCCAACAACGAATAGATTACGAGTCCCCGCTGGTTTCCCCGCCAGCAGTGTGACCAGGCGATACTGGGCAGTATTCGTGTCCTGAAATTCGTCCACCATCAGGTATTTCCACTTGCGCTGATACTTCTCCCGCAGTTCCAGATTGTCCTGGAGGAGTAGCGTCGTGCGCATCAGGAGATCGTCGAAATCCATCGCATTGTTGAGCAGCAACACCTGCTGGTAGCGCCCGTAGATGCGCCCGCTGACCTCCTCGAAATAGGTGGCAGACTGCACTTTCACCGGCTGGATCAGTTCGTTCTTCCAACTGCCAATCTGGGCGCGCACAGCCTGGGGGCTGAAACGCTTCTCGTCCAGATTCATCTCTTTTAGAATCGTGCGGATGAGTGACAACTGGTCGGCGCTGTCGTAGATGACCCAATTGCGCTGAAAACCCGCGGCCTCCACATCCATACGCAGGATGCGGGCACAGATGTTGTGGAAGGTGCCAATCGTCAGCCCGCCCAGCCGTTGACGCTGGCCCGGCGGCGGCGGCGGGAAGTTGTCGCCGATCAGATCGACCACCCGCTCCTCCATCTCCCGGGCCGCTTTGTTGGTAAAGGTGACGGCCAGGATATTCCAGGGCGCGAAGCCTTTCTCCTGGATCAGATAGGCGATGCGCCGGGTGAGGACCCGGGTCTTGCCCGATCCGGGACCGGCCAGCACCAGCACCGGCCCTTCGGTGGTCTCCACGGCCTGGCGCTGGGGGGGGTTGAGGTTGTGCAAAATCTGAGACATCGGCTACTTTTCTATAAGGAATAAGAATTCCCGGTTGGGCTGCTCCACATCCCGCAGCCATTCGTTGGTCCACTTCATACCGGACATTACATTTTTTTTGTAATCAATTTCCACCACTTCGAGTATTTTTCCAGAATTTCTGATTACAGAATCGAGTTCTTCAGCAGTGGCTCTGCCGCCTGAACTATACGATAAAATGATCCAGCGGGCATTTACACACTGAAGAAGTTGCTCGATTGACTTTACGGCAAAGTGTCTGCCATCGGTGTCCTTGCGGAATTCCTCAAAAACGGATGCGGCAATCGTATCAGACGTATCTTTCCTCCGCCTAACCTTTCCAAACAGCTTTGGTTTGTCAAAGAGGCAGACAGTCGTCCACAGATGATAATACGAAGCGTAACGCACCCGCGAGGGGGGCATTTTGTCATTATTTGACCCATACGGAGGGTCCAGATAGGCCAGATCGGCTGTTATGGCAGGTGACAGAGACAAAGCGTTTTGCCGAAAAACTTGATGATTCTGGCGCGCAATGGAAACATCTGGCAGCGTGAGCGTCAGGTCGTTGTAGGAGCGCGGCGACCACTCCCGCAGATAAGAAACGAAGTGGCCCATCGTATTGTCCACCTGATCAAGCGCCAAAATCAGACTGGTCAAGGCAATGGCTTTGTCCACACCCTCCAACCCCAGATTTTCGATTTCCTGGCGGATGCCGTCCAGCTTGCGGGTATTGTGAATCTGCCAGGGTTTTTTCAGCCCGTCGTCCTGGACAGCGCTGCCACCGTTGGGCTGACCGCCATAATAGCAGGTGAACCATCCATCGACAGGTGGCACTGCATTGAGATGGTCGATCAGTGGCTGATATTCGATGGGTCTTTTTGTGTTGAGTAAGTAGCACGCGCCAAACACCTCGGACCAGACCGCAATGTCATTACAGATTACCTGATAACCGGATTTGGCAAAGGCTTGGGAAACCCGGGTTGTGCCAGCAAAGGCATCCAAAACTGTTTTAGCATCCACGCGTCTGGCAAGTTGCAGAATGTGGGGCAGGAGTTTCAGCTTCGATCCAGCATACTTAATGCCTTCGGTTGAAGGGGCATCCAGAACCAGATCGTCGAACAGGGCGATTTGTTGCATTATCCGGATACCCCGGACGTCTTTTTCAAACGCGTAATGTCTTCGGTAATCTTCTCAAGCGCGGCTGAATGGCCGGTTTCTGATGAAACCAACGCGTGTGAGAACAATTTGACCAGAACCAGATTGTGCGAGTAGCCGATCCAGCCATTGGTAAGGCTGTCAAAATAGTTCAAGCCGTTCCGTGTGTGGGTCCATAGTCCACGCTGTAGGGCGTTGGCAGTTGCATCCCCATAGCGCACTTCACAGATATACCCATCCGCCACATCGTAAAAACGATAGACGGGATGCTTGCGTCCGTTGCCGGCGTCTACCCGCACAATGCGCTCAGTCTCCCGGATCGCGCGTTCGTAATCGAAGACGAGTATATTGCACTGTTGTTTCGCTTCGTCATATATCAACGGCAATACGTTGATATTGCGAAATTCTGCAAACGCTGCATCTTGCAGAACTTTTTGGATTGCATTTTGGCCTTCAACTGTTGAACCTTCCTGCTCCAATCGAGGAAACATCCGCGAATTTTTGTCCGTAGAAAGCTGAAGCGAACCATCCCCGTATGCCTTCAGACTCACTGGGAACTCGGCTTTAGTGATTTCGTTGATGATCGTAATGTCTTGCTCTTGAGACTTGGCCCGGTAGAGATCTTTGCCCACATGCACCGAGCGAAAGTCGTACATATACTGGTTGATGAACTCGGCGATTGCGATCTCCGCCAAATCTCCGTGGGTTTTGTTCCCAATCAAGCGCATTGTAAAGATGTTGCTGAGTGTGGTAATGATTAAGTCTGGATGCTTGCCAATCAATAATTTGAGGCGATTGGTAAAATCTTTGTACGGATCGTAGCTGCTCATAGCGTATTCCTTTACCACTCGTCCAACTGCAAATCTTCGCCGTCCAGCACCCGCAGATAGCTCTCGTAGCGTTCCGCCGCGATCTCGCCCCGCGCCACCGCGGCCCGTACTGCGCACTCTGGCTCGTGGGTATGGGTGCAGTTGGGGAAGCGGCAGTCGTGGATAAAGGGTTTCATTTCGACAAAGTAGAAGGCCAGTGAGCCGGGATCGATCTCGTACAGCCCCAGCTCCCGGATGCCGGGGGTGTCGGCAATAAATGTCTCTTTGCCAAAGGGCAGGCGGATGAGATGGGCGCCCCGGGTGGTGTGTTGGCCTTTGCCCTCAAAATCCCGCACTTCGCCCACCCGCAGATTCAGGCCGGGATGGAGCGCGTTGATCAGCGCGCTTTTGCCCACACCACTGGGGCCGGAGACGACAGTCAGCCGGTCTTCCAGCAGCGCGTGAAGCTCATCCAGCCCCCGCCCTTCGGTCACGCTGGCATAGAGCATCGGATAGCCCAGCTTCTCATACTCGCCGAAAATGGACTTGGCCCCGTCCAACCCGGTCAGGTCGATTTTGTTGACACAGATAATCGCGGGCAGTTCGTTGGACTCGGCGATGACGAGGAAACGGTCCAGCATCCGGGTGTGGGGTTCTGGCTCGGCCGCGGCAAAGACGATCAGCACCTGGTCCGGGTTGGCCAGAATCACATCTTCGGCAGGACGATTGGAGCCGGGGCGCTGGCGGCTGAGGACCGAATCCCGCTCGTCTACAGAGTCGATCTGCCCCTTTTTCTTGCCTTCGGGCACAATCTCCACCCGATCCCCTACGGCCACCAGTGTGCTCTCCCGGCTGCGTTCCTGCAATAGGCGTCCCCGCACCCGGCAAAGGCGTATGCCATCATCGGTCTCCACTTCGTAGTGGTGGCCCAGTGCCCGCACCACTACACCGGGCAAAGTTGTCTCCACACGCTTTTTCGGCTTGGGTTTGCTGCTTACGGGGCCTTCAAAATTGTCGTCTTCATAGGCTTCGTCGTAGGCGTCGTAATCGATTGGGGTGTAGCGGGGCAAGCGTTGACTCCTTGGCTAACAGGCAATTGTTGAAGTCAGTGTATCAACCCCCCGCGGGACTGTCAATCTGGCAACAGGCAAGACCGGTCAAGCGCTGGCAGACCCCGGCCAGGGGGCAATCGACCGCCACGCCAAAATGGGAGAGAAGCCCCCGCAGATCGGCAGCGGGCAGACCCATCACCCCGGAAGGGCAGCCGTCCAGCCGGGCCACGGGATCGAAGCCCCGATGCTGAATGGCGTAGGCACCGGCCTTGTCCAGGGGATCGCCGGTGGCAATATAGGCAGCAATTTCGGTGTCGGTATAGGCGCGCATTGTGACGTGGGTAGTGTTGACGACCACTCGCTGCTCCTGCACTTTACCATCTACCCGGACGACAGCCAGGGCGCTGTGGACCTGATGCACCCGGCCACGCAGGGCCACCAGCATCCGGGTAGCGTCGGCGGCGTCAGCGGGTTTGCCCAACAGTTCGCCCGCCAACGCCACGACCGTATCCGCGCCGATGATCAGGGCGGGGTGTTGGTGGACGGGCAAGAGATCGGCGACGCCCCGCGCTTTGCTCCGGGCCAGCCGGGCCGCCAGCGCCTCGGCTTTCTCGCCGGGTAAGGGCGTTTCGTCGATGTCTGCCTGGGTTGCGCAATGCCCAATCCCCAACGCTGCAAGAAACTGGCGACGACGGGGGCTGGCTGAAGCCAGTATGACTTTTAGCGGATTCATAGCTTTTCTGTAGTATGATAAAGTGGAAAATAGGTAACTACTCCGGGTGCGACGCACTCGCCATACTCATTTTGCAGTGGAATCTACCCCTGGCGAGTGCGTCGCACCCGGAGCCTGAGTAGTTACGAAAATAGAAGGCAATCGTGTCTGTAGATCAGAGCCTATTATATTCGATTGTAAGAGGAAGTGCATGGCCTACAAAATTCTGCTTGCTGAGGATGAGCCGACTATGCGTCGGTTGATGGGAATGCTGTTGGGGCGTCAGGGACACCAGGTGATCGAAGCCGAGAATGGCGCACCTGTGGTCGATTTGGCCCAGCAGCATCAGCCTGATCTGATTCTGCTGGATATTATGATGCCTGTAGTGGACGGCTTCGAGACGTTGCGCCGCATCCGCGCCACCCCGGGTATCGATGACATTCCAGTTATCTTTCTTTCGGCCAAGAGCCAAATCGAGGATCGGGTCGAGGGGCTGCGTATGGGCGCAGACGATTATCTGATCAAACCCGCGGACCCCAATGAACTGATGGCCCGTATCGATTCGGTGATGCTACGTTCC
The DNA here is from genome assembly GCA_023384455.1 of Caldilineaceae bacterium. Classification (GTDB taxonomy): domain Bacteria; phylum Chloroflexota; class Anaerolineae; order Caldilineales; family Caldilineaceae; genus JACQGT01. Next base: position 26,871 of record JAHDWH010000013.1, read on the forward strand.
CGGCGAGAGGCGCGTCGGGTCAAGGGTAAAGTTTTTGGTTTTATGGGGGCAAAGGGCGGGGTCGGCGTCACGACGGTTGTGGTCAATATGGCCCTCTATCTTCATCAGTTGGGGCGGGCTGTGCTGGCAGGTGATATGCACCTGGCCTTTGGCGGTCTGGCTGATCGTCTGGGAATGGACCCACCCCAGACTACCGCCAATTTGGCTCTGCTCTCTGCCGACGCTATTGAAGGAGGCATATTACAGAAAGTGTTGACGCGTCACAGCAGCGGACTCTCTGTTTTGGCCAGCCCGGCCAATGTGCCCAGCGGGGTCACCTACTCGGCGGACCATCTCATTGCTATCGCTGAGCAGGCGGCCTATGCAGCCCAATTTGTGATGCTCGATCTGCCCAATGACCCGGATATTATCGAAGTGCTGGCTGATCAACTGAGCGGTATTGTGCTTGTATCGGGCAGCGAACCCACATCCCTGCGGGCGGCTCAACGCTGGGCACGACACTTGGGCCATCTGGGTCTGCACGACCGGTTGAGTTCCCTGTTGGTCCACCGACAAGGCCAGAACCAGCAATACGCTACAGCCGCCACCGTCACCGAGAAATTGGGCTGCCTCTTTCTGGGGGATATTCCCTGCAAGCCCGATCTCTATTTCAACGCTGAATATACCCAAACACCTGTCCTGCTGAATCAGAAGGAGTCACCGGAGCGGGCGGTCTACCAATCCATCGCCCAGAAGTTGACCGATTATGCCGATATTCTGGAACAGTTTCACAAGACAGAGATTTTGAAGAGTGATCGTCTGCTCTAGTATCAGCCCTGGGAATCCAGACGCTTGGCTTAATAGCCCGATCTTTGCCATAGACCCAAAGCGGACAGATGCAATGTGAGATTTACCCGCTGGCTCACATTTCACCTTTCCGCTTTTTTTTGTACAATCATCCCAGGAGGCTACACACAGAATGTTCGACGAACTCTTTTCCCTGGCAACTTTGATCGGAATCCTGCACAGCGGCGTGCGCCTGGCGACACCCTATCTTTTCGCTGCGCTGGGCGAAACCTTTGCCCAGCGCTCCGGTGTGCTCAATCTGGGCGTGGATGGGATGATGCTGATGGGGGCGTTCACCGCATTTTATGTGGTCTTCAACGGGGGCAACCTCTGGGTGGGCCTGCTGGCGGCTATCGCTGTGGGCTGTCTGATGGGGCTGCTGATGGCGGTGGTCAGCGTGACGATGCAAGCCGAACAGGGCATCAGCGGCATCGGACTCTATCTTTTTGGCCTGGGGCTGAGCAGCCTGCTCTTCAAAACCCTCATCGGTTCTGTGGAAGGGGTCAGCGGCTTTTCCCGGCTGGCGCTGCCCTTCCTCAGCGATCTGCCCATCATCGGCCATATCTTCTTCAGCCACAACCTTCTGGTCTACCTGGCCTATGTGATGGTGCCCGTCACTGCCTTTGTGTTGAACAAGACTACCTTTGGCCTGAGCATTCGCGCCGTAGGCCATAACCCGGAAGCAGCCGATTCCTTGGGCGTCAATGTGAACCGCATCCGCTACGCCACCCTTGCCATCGGCGGCGGGCTGGCCGGTGTGGCGGGTGCCTCTCTGAGTATTGGGCTGCTCAATGTGTTTCAGGAGAATATGACCAACGGTCTGGGCTTTATCGCCGTGGCCCTGGTCTATTTTGGCAGTTGGCGGCCCGTGGGTGTCCTGGGCGGCGCGCTGCTCTTCAGTCTGGTCAATGCCCTGCAACTCTGGGTGCAGGTGCTGGGCATTCCCATCCCCTCGGATATTGCGGTAATGCTCCCCTATGTACTTACGATTGTCGTCCTCACCCTCACAGTGCGCCAGATTCGCCAGCCCGCAGCCCTGGCCAAACCCTACGCACGGGGAGAATAGCGGCCGCAGGCTGGCCTGCTGCGAAAATCAGGACGCTGATAGCGCTGGAAAAGTGGATTGACGCGGATAAAAATCTGCGCAGATCATCTGTTTCTGCGTAAACCAGCGTCCGCTTTTCCTGTAGGCTGACCAGCCCATCACACCGGATTGTCAATGTCATCTACCTTTCCCATCTTTCCCGTCGATCTGCAAGCCCACAGCACCTTTTCGGACGGCACAGAGACACCCACCGAATTGGTGGAACAGGCGGCCAGGCTGGGCATTGGGGTGCTGGCCGTCACCGATCACGACAGCGTATTGGGTGTGGACGAAGCCCTGGCCGCGGGCCAGAGGCTGGGCGTGCGGGTTCTGCCTGCCATCGAATTCAGTATTGCCAGCGAACGCAAGCGGGATTTCCTGGACATCAATATCCTGGGCTATGGCATCCGCCACAAGGATTTGGAACTCCAGGCCATTCTACAGCGGGTGATGGAGAGCCGGGTGGAGCAGAAGATACGCCAGGTGGAGCGCTTGCAGAGCTACGGCGTCATTGCACCCCTGGACGAAGTGCTGGCCCTGGCGGGTGGTGTGCCGGGGCGTCCCCACATCGCACAGGTTGCGCTGAAACACAACCCGGAACGTTTCCAGAGCATCGACGACGTTTTTCGTCAATTTCTGGCCGGGGATGCCCTGAATTCGGTCTATGTGGGGCGCACTTTCAGCCTGAATCTGGAGGATGCCATCGACTTGACCCACCAGGCCGGCGGCGTGGCTGTCCTGGCCCATCCCGGCCTGTACCACCGGGTGCAGGATATGGAAAACGCGCTCTCCCGGATGGTGGACGCGGGTCTGGATGGGCTGGAGGTACGCTACCCCTACGCCAGAGAGAAGCGGCGCAGCGTGCCCATCCCCGCCGCGGACGAGCTGACCGCCTATTTTGCCGCAATGGCTCAGCAGCACAATCTGCTCATCACCGCCGGCAGCGACTATCACGGCGCAAACAAAGCCAACCGTCTGGGCGAGGCCGGGCTGAGGTGGGACGAATGGCAAGCCCTCTGTGCCCGCTGTGGCTGGTAACGCCCTATGCTGCCAACGGATAACTTACAACCGCCCACGCCCTACCCCCGCCCCACCTGGCTGGAAATCGATCTGGCCGCTCTGACCGGGAATGTCCAGGCCTTGCGCCAAATGATTGGCCCCGAACGCCAGCTTTTTGCAGTGGTCAAAGCCAATGGCTATGGGCACGGCGCTACGCTCATCGGACCGGCTGCCCTGGCCGCGGGCGCGGACCGGCTGGCTGTGGCTACCCTGGGCGAAGCGGTGGCCTTGCGCCGGGTCGGGGTCACAGCCCCGATTCTGCTGTTGGGATACCCCCCCGACTATCTGGGCCCAGAGTTGCTGGCCTGGAATCTGGACGCCACCCTCTTTGACAGCCAGACGGCTGCGGCCTGGTCTGCCACAGGGCAGGCCGCGGGGCGGCAGATACGCGTTCACGTGAAGGTGGATACGGGAATGCACCGGCTTGGCCTGGCCCCGGAAGATGGGGGCGCCTTTCTCTCCCTCCTGGCCGGGTTGCCCGGTCTGGAAGTGGAGGGTATTTATACCCATTTCAGCACAGCCGACGAGACAGACCCGCGCTATGCACTGCTGCAATTGAGCCGTTTTCAGGGCCTTCTTTGCGCGCTTGGGGCTGCGGGTCTGCGTCCACCCCTGGCCCACGCGGCCAACTCGGCAGCCATTCTCAGCCTGCCCGCCAGCCATCTGGACGGGGCCCGGGCGGGCATTGCTCTCTACGGGCTGCACCCCAGCCCGCAGGTGGAACTGCCCCCCGGCTTTCGCCCCGTCCTCAGTTGGAAGGCGCGCATTGCCCAGGTGAAGCGGCTGGCTGTGGGCGAGCCGGTCTCCTATGGCAATCGCTGGCAAGCATCCCGACCCAGCCAGGTGGCGATTGTGCCCGTCGGCTATGCCGACGGCTTTCCCCGGGCGCCCCACACCTGGCAGACGCTGCTGATCCACGGACAGTCGCTTCCGATTGTCGGGCGGGTCTGTATGGATATGACAGTTGTGGATGTCACCGCTTTGGCAGAGGCGGGGATCGACGTGCAGGCCGGGGATGAGGTTGTCCTGATCGGCAGCCAGGGCCCGGCCACCCTTTCGGCGGAGGAGGCGGCCCGGCGGTTGGAGACGATCAATTACGAAGTGATCAGCCGGTTGATGGCCCGTTTGCCCCGACTCCCCGTAGGGCGGACTGGTAGTCCGTTAGGAAGTCAGGCGGACTGCCAGTCCGCCCTACGGGAGGGAGAATCAGAATGAACGAGCGCGCAGAGAAAGCGGCCGGCGTCTATACCCGGCTGGCTGGGGTCTATGGAATACCCGACTGGCGACCGGTCAACGAACCGGTGGACGAGCTGATCCTGACGATTCTCAGCGCCAACACCAATGACCGCAACAGCCAGGCCGCCTTTGAAACCCTTGTGGCGCGCTTCGGCCACGACTGGGACGCGGTACGCCGAGCACCCCTGGCCGAGGTAAAGGCCGCCATTCGGGTGGCGGGGATGTACAACCAGAAAGCGCCTGCGCTTGTGGCAAGTCTGGAAAAACTGCATCAGGAGGTGGGGGCCTACACCCTGGACCATTTAGCCCCGATGCCCGTGGAGCAGGCCCTGGCCTATTTGCAGAGCTTCCCCGGTGTGGGCCACAAGACGGCCAGTATCGTCCTGCTCTTCTGCTTTCGCAAGCAGACCTTTCCCGTAGACACCCACATCCAGCGCCAGAGCCAGCGTCTGGGGATCAGCCACGCCAAAGCATCGCCCCTGGCCGTCAAGCGGGACTGGGAGACGCTGCTGCCCCAGGCCGACTATTACAGCCTGCACTTGAATCTGATCCGTCACGGGCGGGAGGTCTGCGACGCCCGCGCGCCCCGTTGCGCGCACTGTGTGCTGGCCTCCCTGTGCGACTATACGGTTCAGGCGGAGAGGGAGACGGTGGTGGAAAGGTTTTGAACTTAGCCGTGCGAGTGGGGAGGCAATTCTTGTTGACCGAGAAGCTCAGGAGGAATTGCACGCATATGATCATCACGATGAACCAGTATGGCTGTCCTGGTCTGGGCAACAGCAGCGATCAGAGCATCTATCAGTGGTAAACGTTGTGGCGTACGACAGCCGATCACAAAAGCAGTTTTGGCTACGAGAGTATCTATCGAAACGACGTCAGAGAACAACAATTGGTATGCGACGAAAACTTCTTCGATTTCTATTTCCGTAGCACCCAATTCGCGCAGGCGACGACCAAATTCTGTCAAAGAAACGCTGGCGATAATCAGTTCAGCGTCATCAGTTTCAAACAAAGCCTGGACTATATCCCAACCGGCTTCCTGACGAAAGTGAGCCAACAGTGCGGAAGTGTCCAGCAGATAGCGCATACATCAATCTTCCATTGCGCGTTCAGCGATCAACTCGGCAACCCCGTCCCGATCAGGCGAGAAACGTCGTCCTGCGCCCAGCAAACGTCGCGCCAATTCGGCGCGGTCGGGAATGATCCGCACAAGTATCTCGTCTTTGCCTGCCACCACTTGCCAGTCGAGTCGATAGCCGGGCCTAATGCCGTAGTAACGCCCAACTTCGGCTGGTATGGTGACCATATTTTTCCGGGTAACTGTTGTAATCATGGAACTGATGATAATCCATGCATAAGGATTCGTCAAGACCCAATCTCAACCCCCACCCGGGCCCGGATGGACGCATAGACTCCCGGAATGAACTGCGCTTTCTCCACCCGCACCTGGGGATTGGGCGCGTTGTAGACCCAATCCAGAAAGACCAGCCCCACGGCTACGATAAACGGATCCAATTCGGCGTCGTCGGCGAAGGGCAGGGGCGTGACTTCGACGTAGCCCGCTTTGAAAGCCTGCCAGTGCGCGGCCTGGGTGGGCGGATCGTCGTAGAGTTCCACCCGCAGCGTGGCGATGTCGTAGCAGTAGTGACCCCGACCCAACTGGTCGAAATCGATGAGACTCACCCGCCCGTTGTGGACGAGAAAATTGCCAAAGTGCAGGTCGGCGTGGATGACGCCGTAGCTCTGCCGCGTCTGCCCCACCCGGTCCATCCCGGCCACCGCGTATTCGATGGCCTGTTCCAGCAGTGCTTCGTTTTCCGGGCCAATCTCCGCCCGGTGTTGGGGAATCCACTCCCGGTGGGAGCGGGCCAGGGCCTGATCGTAGCGATAACCGGGGCGAAAGCCGTTCGCCTCATCCGGGAAAGGAAAGGCCCGCCCGATTTCGTGGAGGTGGGCGGTGATGCGCCCGCACTGGCGTAGAATGTCTGGTGTGAGATGACGGGATGCTGGCTCGCCCTCTATCCAGTCAAAGAGACAGGCCAGCCGCTCGCCTTCTGGGGTAGAAATGGCAGTGATCAGTTCGCCGTCCCGGTTGCGCACAGGCCGGGGCGCGGCGACCGTCCCCACCCCCGCCGCGAAGTCCAAAAAGGCCAGTTCATCCTCCATCCAGCGCCGCTCTTTGAATTCCGGCGCGGTGATACGCAGACTGTAGACGCACCCGTCCGCGGCCTCCACCCGGTAGATATGATTCCAACGGTCTTGGAGAAGCTGGGTATAGACCCCGGCCAGCCCGTATTGGGCCAAGATGGATTCCAGCAGACCTTCGGTTTTCATTGCCCTCTCCTCCCCGGTGCGATAATCCCAACATTACCATAGGACTCGTCAAGAAATAAGTTCCATCTGGTG
>JAHDWH010000013.1:33490-50873 GCA_023384455.1 Caldilineaceae bacterium
AAATGACTCTAGTCCGCAACCTCATCTGGACAGTGCGACGCACCAAAACGGGAAAGGGTGCGCTTCAAGTTGAGGGAAAGAGGTAAAAGGTACTACCGCTTTGGCAGTAGACCCACCTGCTACCGTCGCTTTTTCCGCCGTAGCAACAGGGCGGCGACCGCGCCTGCTGCTACGGCGCTCAGGGCAATTTTTCGCTTACGCGAAGCGGTTGGCGGCTCCTCCGCCAGCACAGCCGTCTCTGCCCTTGCTTCATCCAGCAGCGTCACTGTCCCCGCCTCCCCGTCCAGCGCCAGCCGCATACCCGAACGGATGCGCTCTGTCGCCACCCCCGTCCCCATCACCGCGGGGATGCCGTACTCCCTTGCCACAATCGAGCCGTGGGCCAGCGCGCCGCCCACATCCGTCACCAGCCCCACGGCCTGGGAAAAGAGGGGGGTCCAGGCCGGGGTCGTCGTCGTGCAGACGAGAATCGTGCCGGGTTTCATCTGATTGAAATCCTCGATGGAGCGGATGACGCTGGCCGGGGCAGTGACCCGCCCGGTGCTGACTGCATAGCCATTCAACACCGGCCCCGCATTGACCGCGCCGCTGGGGGTCGGGTCAAACATCGACAGTTTGATGGGGCCAAAGCGCATTTCGCCCCGTTCCGGCACTTTGGCCGGTGGGGTCAACTGCTGGCGGGCGGCCCGCAGTGCCCGGCGTTCCTGGGCTGTTTGGACAAAAGCGGGGACGCGCCCTCCGCTGGCCCGGGCCTCTATCGCTGTGGCAATCTCCTCGCTTTTCAAATAATAGATGTCATCGGCCTGGGCGATAGCACCCGCCGCGGTCAAGCGCTGGCCCAGTTCCCCGGCCAGCCTGCGCAGGGTGGGCCAGGCCGCGCCCATATAGAACATCACACTCTCCCGATAGGGCGCGTACTGCTTTGTCCACTTCCACACCTTGCCAAAGAGCCGCCGGGAGAGGGGGTTGAGTGCCTGCATCGTCTGCTCAACCAGCCCGTCCCGCCGGGCCGCCATCTGGGCTTGCCGGGCGCGCACAGCCTGGGCCGGGGGATTTTCCACCAGGGCTTTCAGACTCAGGAGCATAGGCAGGGGGTCTTCGTTCTGGGTGGGGGCCACAAAATCCAGGTTGTAAATCTGGTGACCGTAGGCGTCCAGATAGCGCTGAATGCTCTCCAGCACCGGCTGGCCGTCAGGGTGGCGGGCCAGTGCCTCGCGCAATTGTTCCGCGGCGGTGACAAGAATCAGCGGGCCCAGGGCAGCCGACCCGCGAATCTGGTCGGCGATGGCCTCCATATCGGCCTGGGCGTCCAGGGCTTTGGAATCGAAGCCGCGCAGGAAGGAGGAACTGCCCGGTCCCGACGCCGGCAGGGCAAAACGGACGAGAAACGATTTCAGCAGCCAGTCGAAAACCACGTCCAGTATGCGGGAGAGACCCAAATTCAGCGCCGACCCAAACCAGTAGTGGCTGTCCGCCGCGGCCATTTCGCCGATGCCGGCCAGCAGTTCGGCGTCGTCCGCCGCGACCAGATCGATGCTCCCCCAGCGGGCGATGATGGCCTGGTAGCCGGGCAAGACGACCCCGTCCCAGTCGAAGGCGGTCATCCTGAAAAAACGAAAAAGGCGGGTATAGATGCGCAGAATCGCCCACAGATTGGAGCCACTCATTTTGAAGCTGCCGGTGGTATAGGCATAGCCGTTGATCGCACCGGCAAAGCCCTGGGGCAGCATCGCGTCCAAATCGATTCGTATGCCGCCGATCTCACTCATCGCCTCCATCAGCTTCTTCACCGTCTGGTCCATCCCCTTTGTCAAATAGAGATCTTCAAAAAGGGGGGAGAGGGGTTCGGGCATGTGTTCGACAATCTGACGACGCATCCAAATCGTATCGGGAAGCACCGGCTCCCAGACTACATTGGGCGGCGGGAGGGGTTTGGCCCTGGGCAGGGCGGTGATGGGCCGGGCTTGCAGAATAGCAATCTCGCCGTCGGCGATGGCCCACTCGATGTCCATCGGCATCCCGTAATGGCTCTCGATCTGCGCGCCCAAGCGGGCCAACGCCAGGGCTGTGCTGCCGTCCAACACCGGCTGGTCCTGTTGGCCGTCGGGGACCGCCTGTTCCTCCGTGCCCATCTCCGTGCGTACAGTCATCACCGTTTTTGTGGCCGTCGCGCGGGAGAGGATTTGCCAGTTGGCTTTGTCCACCAGCAGAGTATCCGGCGAGACCAGCCCGCCCACAATCGCTTCGCCCAGCCCCCAGGTGGCGTTGATGAGGATTTCGTCGCGTCTGCCCGTGACCGGATTGGCCGTGAAAAGGATACCCGCGGCCTGCGCCGGGATCAACCGCTGCACGACGACGGCCAGGCTGACCGCAGCCGGGTCGATGGCCTGACGCTGGCGATAGGCGATGGCCCGGGCCGTCCACAGGCTGGCCCAGCACTTTTTCACCGCATCCAACAGCGCCGCTTCCCCGCGGATGTTGAGAAAGGTCTCCTGCTGGCCGGCAAAGCTGGCGGTGGGCAGGTCCTCGGCGGTGGCGGAGGAACGCACGGCCACTGCATCCGCGGTGCAGATACTGGCGCTGGACTGGGTGAGCTGGCTGTATGCGTCGGTGATCTCCCCGGACAGTGCATCCCCCAGCGCTCCCTGCAGAAAGAGGGCGCTGATCTTCTCGGAAGCCATCTGCCCCGCACTGGGATCATCCATCGCAACATTTTGCGCCAGTTCGACAATCTGTTCTTGCAGACCGTTGGTCTGTACAAAGGCGTCGTAGGCCGCGGTCGTCAACACAAAGCCCTCCGGCACGGGTAAGCCAGCCGCCGTCATTTCGCCGAGATTCGCGCCCTTGCCGCCAGCGGTGGGGATGTGGGTTTTGTTTAATTGTGAAAACGGAATTGTGTAGGTCATCGTATATCTCCATCTTGACTTTTCAGTAAGGGTTTCCGTAGCCGTGGTCATCGTTGCGGCCACAGGTCTGGCCCCCACGATGACCAAGCCCGATCGAGCAGAACCGCGTCGGCGGGCGGGGTGGAGAGAGCCGGTTTGCTGCCGCCCCCGCGCACGTGCAGCCGGGGCGTGGCGCGGACAATCTCCTGGATTTCAAGTGCTGTCGTTGGACGAACAGAAGAGGCTGTGAGATCGGGCGTTATTGACGGGACCATTCGGCTGGCGGGTTTGGTGCTTCCGTCCACTGGGAAGGTGGATTTCCGCATGGAATTATACCAGCAGCGCCCGAATTCGGCTACTGACGTTTAGTATACTCTAATGTTTTTCTATGATTTCTTAATATCGGGTTAATGACAGGCGACCCCCACAGTTTGATAATAGAGTGTGTTGTACGGACAGCGGTGTTTGGGTTCTCTTAGTCCAGAGCTTCCCGCACCTTTCCCCATTTCTACGTTCTATTCTTACAGGAGGTCTCGAATGATCGAAGTCTCCCATCTGAGCAAAACCTACGGCGCAATTCAAGCGCTGAACGATGTCAGTTTTTCGATTCAGGAAGGTGAGATCGTCGGTTTGCTTGGCCCCAATGGAGCAGGCAAAACAACCCTTATCAAAATCCTCACCGGCTATCTACAGCCGGATGAGGGGGTGGTGCATATCGACAGCCTGGACGTGCTGGCGCAGACCGAAGCCGTCCAGGCCCGCATTGGCTACCTGCCCGAAAACGCGCCGATGTACCCGGAGCTATCGGTGCAGGCCTATCTCAAACTGATGGCCGACCTGCGTCTGGTCCCGGTGGATCAGCGCACCCCCAATATTATCGAGGCTGTGCGCGCCACCGGCCTGGAAGATCGGATGACCCAGCCTATCGGACAGTTGAGCAAAGGCTATCGCCAACGGGTCGGGCTGGCCCAGGCCCTGCTCCACAAACCCAAATTGTTGATTCTGGACGAACCGACCGTCGGCCTGGACCCCACCCAAATTGTGGAGATACGCCGTTTGATCCAACGGCTCTCCCAACACAGCACAATCCTCTTTTCCAGCCACATTCTCTCCGAAGTCGAGGCCCTGTGTGATCGGGTGCTGATGCTGATGAATGGCCGTCTGCGCGCCGATGCCCTGACCGGCGATCTGGCCGCGTCGGGCGAGGTTGTGCTGGTTCTCGACGGGCCAGCCGAGGGTGTGCAACCGGCGTTGGCAGCACTGCCTGGGGTGGCCCGTGTGACCCCGGAGCAGAACCGGGACGGCTATCCGGTCTATCGCGTCTACGGCGAGAAGGGGGAAGACCTCTCGCCCGCGGTCTTTCAGGTGGCAGCCCAGAGTGGATGGCCTGTGCGCGAGCTGCGTGACGAAGTGCGCAGCCTGGAACGGGTCTTCAATGAATTGGCGGTAGGTGAGGAGTAAGAAGTTCGACTTTTTCTAAAAAGTCGAACTTCTGTGTTCCATATCCCATTTGAGGAATCTCTTATGCGACAGATACTCTCTTTGACACGCAAAGAATTGGACAGCTATTTTGGCTCGCCTATGGCCCTCATCTTTCTGGGCGCGTTTCTGCTGGCGACCCTTTTCGCTTTCTTTTGGGTGGATACGTTTTTCGCCCGGGGTGTGGCCGATGTGCGCCCCCTTTTCCGCTGGATGCCCCTGTTGCTCATCTTCCTGCTGGCCGCGCTCACAATGCGCCAGTGGAGCGAGGAGCAGCGGTCGGGCACCCTGGAAATGCTGCTGACCCTGCCCACCACCGCCACCCAACTGGTGCTGGGCAAATTCCTGGCTGTGATGGCCATGGCCGCCATCGCCCTGCTCCTCACCCTGCCCCTGCCGATTACCGTCTCTCAACTGGGTAATCTGGACTGGGGGCCGGTGTGGAGTGGCTATCTGGCCGGGCTGCTCCTGGCTGCGGCCTATGCGGCAATGGGGCTGTTCGTCTCCTCCCGCACCGACAATCAGATTGTGGCCCTGCTCCTGACCGCGCTGCTGGGCGGCCTCTTCTATCTGATTGGGAGCGACGGGCTGGCCGATTTTGCCAGCCGGGATGTGGCCGGGCTTCTGGCCGCGCTGGGCACAGGCAGCCGCTTTGCCAGCATCGAGCGGGGCGTGCTCGACCTGCGGGATCTGCTCTACTATCTCTCTCTGACCGGCATCTTTCTGGTGCTGAATGTGCTTTCCCTGCTGCGTGTGCGCTGGAGCCAGGGCGAACGTTCCCGGGCCTATCGCCTGCGGGAGTCGGTCGTTTCCGGGCTGATGATAGTGAATCTGCTGCTTGCCAACGCCTGGCTCTATCCCATCTACGGTCTGCGCGTCGATACCACCGAATTCCGTGAGTATAGCCTGTCGGATACGACCCGCAATCTGCTTGCCAATCTCCAGGAACCCTTGCAGATTCGGGCCTACATCAGCCAGAAGACCCATCCGCTGCTGGCGCCCCTGGCCCCGCGCATCGGGGATATGCTGCAGGAGTACGCCATCGCCGGCCGCGGCCAGGTGACCGCGGATGTGGTGGACCCCACCGGCGACGCGGATTTGGAGAACGAGGCCAACCAGACCTACGGCATCCAGCCCACGCCGTTTCAGGTCTCCGGGCGCTACGAAGCGTCGGTCATCAGCTCCTACTTCGACATTCTCATCCGTTACGGCGACCAGAATGTGGTGCTGGGCTTCGGCGATCTCATCGACGTTTCGCCCAACCGGGACGGTACGATCGATGTGAGTCTGCGCAATCTGGAATACGACCTGACCCGGGCCGTGAAAAAAGTGGTCTACGGCTTCCAGAGCATCGATACACTCCTGGCCTCCCGCACATTGCCCATCCGCCTGACCCTCGTCGTTTCCAGCAATACCCTGCCGGAGGACCTGACGGCTGTGCCCGAAAGGATTGGCAAAGTGGCCGAGGATCTGAGCGCCAAAGCCGGTGACAACTTCGTCTACACTGTCGTCGATCCCGACGCGCCGGATGCCACCCTCACCCGCCAGCAGTTGGCCGAGGGCTACGGGCTGCGGCCCTTTGCCGTCTCCCTCTTCTCGCCCGACACCTTCTATCTGCATATGCTGCTGGAGATGGACGGCAAAACCCAGGTCATCTATCCCGGCGCAGATATGGGCGAGACTGCCCTCCGCGGCGATATCGAAGCGGTGATCAAACGCAATTCCCCCGGTTTCCTGCGCGCCATCGGCCTGTGGACCCCGGCAGGACGCCAGAACAGCACGGATATGTTTGGTCAGCCCCAACAGTCGATTTCCGGTTGGCAGATGCTCCAGCAGCAGTTGGCCGCCGAATACGAGCTTGAACCGGTCGATCTGAGCGGGGGCCGGGTTCCCGACACTATCGACGCGCTTCTCCTCGTCGGCCCGGAGCAGATGAGCGACAAAGAGCGCTACGCGGTGGATCAGTACCTGATGCGGGGGGGCAGTCTGGTGGTGGCCGCGGGCAACTACCGCATCCAGCCCGATCCCTTTAGCGGCGGGCTGGGGTTGATGGCTGTGGACGGCGGTCTGCGCGAGATGCTCCAGAGCTATGGGATCGATGTGCAGCAGTCGCTGGTGCTCGATCCCCAGAACGCGGCCTTCCCGGTGACGGTCTCCCGGGCGGTGGGGGGCTTCAATGTGCAGGAGGTGCAGGCCCTGGACTACCCCTTCTTCGTGGATGTGCGTGCGGATGGGATGGAACGCACCAATCCGGCCACCGCAGACCTGACCGCCGTGACAATGGCCTTTGCCTCGCCGGTGGTGCTGGATGAGGCCAAAAATGCCGAACGCACGACTTCGGTCCTGCTCCGTTCCAGCGAAAACGCCTGGCTGCGCACGGACCTGAACATTCAGCCGGACACAAACGCCTACCCGGAGATGGGCTTCCCGGTGGAGGGCGAACCCCAATCCTACCCCCTGGCCGTCTCTGTGCAGGGCACTTTCCAGAGCTTCTTTGTGGACAAGCCATCCCCCTGGGAGCCTGCGGCGGCCGCCGACGGTCAGCCCGCGCCCACCCCGTCGCCCGCAGAGAGCCAGCCCGTGGGTCTGATCGAAGAGTCCCCGGCCAACGCCCGGCTGATTGTGCTGGGCAGCAGTGAATTTGTGGACGATCCCATCTTGCAGCTTTCCCAGGCCCTGAGCGCGGACCGCTATCTGAACAATCTGCTTCTGGCCCAGAACAGTGTGGACTGGGCAGTGGAAGACCTGGACCTGCTTACCATCCGGGCGCGGGGCGATTCTTCCCGGCTTCTCAAACCCCTGGAGGCCGGCGAAGAGACTACCTGGGAGATCGCCAACTATCTGATTGCCCTGCTGCTGCTGCTGGCCGTGGCGGGTATCTGGCGCTGGCGGCGCACCCACGAAGTCTCAATGCTGCCGGCCGCGCCCCGCGCCCGTCCGGGGGATGCCCACCCGGCGCCGGGGGACTGATCTGAGAATAGGACGCTGATGATGGAGAATAATAGAGGATACTACGATGAGTAATTTTACAACGACTTCTTTGGGAAATCCGGGCCGCTTTGCTCTGGCTGGTTCTCGGTGGATTCCCCTGCTTCTGTTGTTGCTGGTTGCCCAACTGGCCGTAACGCTGCTGGTCTATTGGCCCCGCTCTGCGGCTGTGGGCGCGGGGGAAGCGCTGCTGGCCGCTTTTGATCCGGCCCAGGTGCAGGGATTGACGATCACCGACGGCAACGAAAAGACAATTCACGCGGTACGTCAGGACGGAGGGTGGGTTCTGCCCGATGCTGGCGACTATCCGGTGAAGGACGAAAAAGTCACCGGTCTGCTGGAAAAGCTGGCGGGACTGACTCGGGATCGGCTGGTGGCAACCCAAAGCGCCACGCTGACTCAACTGAAGGTAGCTGATGACAGCTTCGCCCGGCGCATCCAACTGGAGATGGCCGACGCCAGCCAACAGACCCTTTTTGTGGGCGATGGCCCCCGTTTCCGCACCAGCCACGTGCGTCTGAGCGGGGAGAGCAACGCCTATCTGAGCCTGAACTTTTCCGCCGACGAGTCGGCCACGCGGATGACCGATTGGATCGACACCAGCTATCTGCGCATACCCGAAGCCAGTGTCCAAAAGATGGGCCTGGAAAATGGCAATGGCGTATTCAATTTCTTCCGGGATGAGCAGGACCAGTGGCAGATAGGCGATCTGGCCGAAGATGAGGTCTTCAACGCCAACAATCTGACTTCTATGCTGACGACTCTCTCTTCGCTGAATATGGCCGAACCCCTGGGCAAAGAGGCGCAACCGGCCTACGGGCTGGAGAGTCCCACGGCCCGAGTGCAACTGGAATACAAAGACGATGCGGGCGATTTGAAAACCGCCGAGCTATTGATCGGAGCGCTGGACCCGTCCAACAGTTACTACGCGGTCCACTCCACCGAATCGCCCTACTACGTCTACATTGCCAAGTATTCGCTGGACCGTTTCGTCGAGCGCACGCGGGCGGATTTCCTGCAACAGCCACCCACACCGACACCGGCTCCGTAATAGGGAAAGACTTAACCACAAGCCACAAAGAACAGCCGCTGGCTTCGCCTTTCCCTTTGTGCTTTTGTGACTTTGTGGTAGAAGTACTGAGAGAAATCCCCGTATTTTACCAAAGCAACGGAACGGACCAGATGAAATCCACCGGCAAGACCCATTGGGAACGATTTTATGCAGCCGTCGCCAGCGGGGACGACGAGCAGGCGGAGGCGCTGATCCCGCTTCTCTCCCCGTCCGACGAGCCGCGCCTGCTGGGGATAGTCCTTCGGGGTGGCGAAAGCCGCTGGTGGGGTGTGCGCGGCCTGGCCGCGGTGGGGCGCAGCGCCGCCATCTCCGCTGTCGTCGCCTGCCTGCAAGACCCGGATGCTGCCGTGCGCGCCGGGGCGGCTCTGGCTCTTGGCCAGCTTTTCTCCCGCCAGCCAGAGGAGACCGCCCCCTTCCTCCCATTCCTGGCCCCGCTCCTGGCCGACGACGACGGGCTGGTGCGCCAGACAGCCGGGGACAGCCTGGCCCAGTGTGGCGACGCCGCGGTGGATACCCTGGCCGACGCGCTCAACAGTCCACACGAGGGAGTGCGTGTGCGGGCTGCCGCTGCTTTACATCGCATTGGCTCAATGGCGACCGCCGCGCCTCTCTATCATCACTTGGAAGATCCCAACCCCCTCGTGCGCCACTACGCCTTCGAGACGCTGGATAAATTGGGGTTGCTGACGAATGTGCTGTTGATGCGTGAATAGCGGATCGCTCATGGGTGAAATACCGGTTTCGTTGTTATTGTCGGGAGATTTTCTGTTTTTGGGTATTTGCACATCCGTTAAAATCGCAGTTGCATTATATCCGAATGGACGGTATAATTTTATCATAGGTTTAATATTCGTCTTTGCCCCATAGTTTCGCTCAGTAAAAATCCATTTAATTGAATATATACTGAAACACAATCAGGCCTTTACTTATTCTCCTCGTCAGAATGACAGACAGTTATCAATGACAAATATACTTCGCAAAGGTATTTTTGGGTCATTAGTTGTTTGTGTGTCCCTATTAATTGGCGGATGCGTCTCCGATCCGGTGTTACTGACTGAATCACTCCAGAAGATGTCCAATTTCAGCCAAAAGACCCCTCCAGGTGTCGAAAGGCTGGAACCCGATAAACGAGTCGATCTACTGGCAGCAGCCACTGCTCAATCCCAGAACAACGTTACACAAACCGGCAGTATAGATTCTGCATGGACCGCTTCGGTAACTGTCAAGAATAGTCAGGTCAATATCCGTAGCGGGCCGGGTCTGGAACATCAGCCTATAACAACAGCTACCAGTGGAACAGTATTCAAGACCTATGGCAAATCGTCTGGAGGTTGGTGGCGTATCTGCTGTTTCCAGGGCGTAAATGACGAACCAGATCGTCCAACCCAACCGGCATGGGTTTCTGGACAGGTTGTCGAAGCCAATGCAGACGCTCAAGCCTTGTCCGTCTTGGCATCGCTTTTTCCTGAAAATCTAACCGCGACCTGGGATGTAAATTATAAATGTGCGTCGGATCGATGTGTCAAACGGGCATGTACGGCTGCGGTAGTCGCTAAAGAACGAAATGACCTGGACAAATTCTGGCTCGTCATCGATCGTGAGGTCAAATGGGTTGACGGTTGTGGTCAAGACTCGATACTGCGACACCAGTTAGACCGATTCGACGGTAGAGACTTGTATGCTGGTCAAGCTGAAGTTTTTCTAACAGATTATTGGCACGGTGCAAACCCAGGACCGGTCAATAGTGTCTTTACATATTCCGATGGACGGAATGTCATGGCTTGGTGTGACGACCAGTTGACAGGTGAGGCGCAGGAGGACGATGCCTGGTTGAACACCTATGGAGGGGTCGCGTGTTATGATCTACGCACCGGGACTTTGTTATCGATGAGTTATATCAAACGTTGGCTCTTCTCGGGCGAACATGCCAGTGAACAGTATAATCGTGCATATTTTGGTGATTTTGAGATCTACGAGGTGACACTAAAGAATACCAACGCAGAGCTTTCTTTTCAAACGCCACTCCCTTAAGAGTGACCGGAAGTCCAACAAACATCGCAACCAACATCGACTGAGCAGTAGCCAAAGTTGGACTGGGCAGTGACAGATTGTGTCTTGGTATCAAGGTGCCTATGCACTTTTGATGCATATTGTGCCGCAAGTTCATCCTTACGGATGGACCTACTGCAAGAATCTGTCTTTAATCTGTTTGTCCACGTACCACAAAGGAGAAGTCGTATGCTTATGTCAAGTAAGTCGTTCCGTCAAAGTCTGTTAGCCATTCTACTTATTGTGGCTCTGTTGCTGCCCGCCGCCTCTGTGCTGGCTGATGGGCACGTAACCGGTCCCAATCCCCACATCGTTCCTGTGCTTGCGCCGCGCAAAAGCCCGCCACCCATCCCTCATTCCAGTGTTCTGTCCCCCGATCAGATTTGGAATCAGGTCGTCGCGTCGAATCTACCTGCGCAGTCCACGGAAGCCGCTGCCGTTGCCAGAGCAAATGGCTTGAAAGATGGCAATCCGTTCATTTTGGCAAAGACCACCAATATTGCCAATGGCATTACGCTGAATTACTTGAACGCACCAGCTCCAGCGGTCTGCAATAACTTCGACAGGAATGGTCTATGGGCTAGCCGCTCGGATCCAGTGGGCCATAACGATCCCTTCACCGACTGGTTTGGCGGTTGGGGTCCCTTTGCCGTCAATGATGGCTATCGGCAGGCCAAAAATGTAGTATTTTCCAAAGAGAATGTTGTAGGTCCTGGCAGCCGCTATGATGATGACGGCACCTCGTCGGCAGTGGGTGACACGGTGGACGGACGTCACTCGGCCAAGATTTCCAGCACCCAACCCTATGCGGCCGGTTTTGGCAGCCCGATCTTCCATGCCGCGCCCGGTTCGGAAGTGCGGGTGGTGGTTCACTATCTGATCATCAACCACGGCAACATTGCCCACAACAAACGCTGGGACTATGACTGGGCTTCCCTGGGTGTCAAGCCCGACGCCGCCGGTGATGTGGCGCAGTATGTGAATGGCTATACCCGTGGTCAGTGGCACTGGATGGAAAACACGATCAAAGTCGGCGACAGTGGTGAGTATATGGTGATGATCCAAGGCGAAAGCCCGGCGGCCCTCAACTCCAACATCTACTTCGACGATATTTCGATTTACGTAGATGGCGTTGCCTTGAGCGCATGCTACTGGGGCAACTAAACGACTTGGTTCATCTTGAACCAATCTACCATAAGCTATCCCTTTGAAGTTGAGGGTCTCCACCTCTGGGCGGAGACCCTCAATCATTTTAAGAGGAGTTAGCCGCATACGCTACACAGTTGCAAATATCCAGATGGGTGGGCTATACTGGTGCGACATAGCTGGTTCCTTCCCATTTCATTCATTCAACATATGACCCCTCCAATGCGTTTGCTCAAATTTCTTTTTCCCTCGTTAAAAAATTCAATCCGCATATCAATCATGCTTTGGCTGCTCCTAGCGCTATCTGCCTGCGTCGCCGACCCGATGACAGTCAACGAAGTCCTCCAGGCCATGCCTGCACTGAACCAAAGCCCACCTACGGGCATTCAAATGGTGGAAAGCAGCACAGCTCTGACTACTACGGTGGGCGCCGAAGCAGCCACCGGGACGAGTGACACGAACGTCGATGCACCCGGTGTGACAGCCGTATCGCCTGCCAAGTCTGCGGCCATCACTGACACGACGATAATAAGCGCGACTGTAACTGTCAAGAATCGCAGCGTCAATGTGCGCAGCGGCCCTGGCCTGGACTTTTCCGTCGTCTTCGGCGCGGCCCAGGGCGACACTTTCGCCGCGCTGGGGATGAGCGACGACCAGGCCTGGTGGCAGATTTGCTGTATCCCTGGCCCCAATGACGAAAAGGACAGCCCGACCCAAAAGGCGTGGATTTCCAACCGGGTGGTCACCGTCAGCGACGAGGCCGCGGAGTTGGGTGTGCTGCGTCCCCTCTTCCCCGACGACTTGGCCGCGGCCTGGGATGTCTCGTACCAATGCGGTTCCGAGCGCTGTCCTGTGACAGAGTGCTCTGCATCGGTGACAGCCTCCGTGCGCAACGCGGCCGACCCCCGTTGGCTGGAAATCGACCGCAATGTGACCTGGGACGAGGGCTGCGGCGAGGATTCCACCTGGCTGCACCAGATCGACCGGGCCGACGGGCTGGAACGCTACCCTAACAGCACGGGTCTTTTCTTCTTCAACTATTGGGTGGGGGCCAAACCCGGCCCGGTAAACAGCCAATACACACTGGGCGATGAGGCGGTGCAAAGTTGGTGCAGCGATCCCCAAACCGCGGAGTTGGCCGAAGAGGGGGGCTGGACCGCCGCCTATGACGGCGTGACCTGCTATGATGAACGTTCGGGGATGCTGGTGGCGATGAAGTACACCAAACGCTGGCTCTTTACCGGGGAGTTCGAGGGGGAGAAATACGAAAAAGCCTACTTCGGGGATTTTGAAGTGTACGAAGTGGCGCTGAAAGAAACGAATGTGGAATTGGATATTGCGAACGGCGACTGATTGATTGCCCGCCCGTCTGTAGCTACAAACGTAGTGCGTGGTGCGTATAAAAGTTCACGCACCACGCACTACGTTCCATTTTTAGTCCAGATAATCGTAGGCAATCAGCGTCAGAAATTCCACAAAGTCGTCGGTCAGAACCAATTCGTCCAGAATCTCTCCCGCCTCCTCGTAGCGATCCGCGGCCGAACCGCCCAGTTTCGCCAACTCTTCGTCCCGAATCTGCTCGTACAATTCTGTAGTAATCACCCGCCCGTCGTCCAGCTTGGCCCCGTGACGTATCCACTGCCAGATTTGGCTGCGGGAAATCTCCGCGGTGGCCGCGTCTTCCATCAGATTGTAGATGGCCGCCGCGCCGTTGCCCAGCAGCCAGGCGTTGATATATTGGAGCGATACATCCACATTCAGCCGCAGCCCGGCCTCGTTGATTGTACCGCCGGGTACGTGAATGGCGGTGATCTCCTCGGCGGTGACGGTCACATCCTCCCGCAGCCGCTCCCGCTGGTTCTGCTTGCCCTTCAAATTTCGCTTAAAAATCTCGCGGACCAGCGGCACCAAATCCGGGTGGGCCACCCAAGTCCCGTCGCAGCCGTCCTGGGATTCCCGCTCTTTGTCCGCGGTCACTTTGGCAAAGGCGTTGCGATTGACCTCCTCGTCCCGCCTACTGGGGATGAAGGCCGCCATCCCGCCGATGGCGTGCGCGCCGTGAGAGTGGCAGACGTGGATCATCCGCTCGGTGTAGGCGCGCATAAAGGGCGTCGTCATCGTCACCTGGGCCCGTTCCGGCACCAGACGGGTGGGGTCGTTGCGAAACTTTTTGATGCAACTGAAGATGTAATCCCAGCGGCCCGCATTCAGCCCCGCCGAGTATTCCCGCAGCTCGTAGAGAATCTCCTCCATCTCCAGCGCGCCCAGAATCGTCTCGATCAGCACAGTGGCCCGGAAGGAGCCGTGTTCGATCCCCAGCGCTTCCTCGGCATAGGCGAAGACATCCCGCCAGAGCCGGGCTTCCAGATGGCTTTCCAGTTTGGGCAGATAGAAATAGCAGGACGAACCTCGGGCCGCGTTCTCCTCGGCGTTGTGGAAGACGTACAGCCCGAAGTCAAAGAGGCTGGCGCTCACATCCTCGCCGTTGACCGCCATATGCTTCTCCACCAGATGCCAACCCCGGGGTCGCACCAGCAGCGTAGCCGTCTTCTCGTTGAGTTCGTAGACCCGCCCTCTGGCCTCGTCTTCCAGCCGAATCGTCCGGCGCACCGCATCCCGCAGATTCTGCTGGCCCAGCACACAGTTTTCCCATGTGGGGGAATTGGCGTCTTCAAAGTCGGCCATAAAGACATCCGCGCCGCAGTTGAGCGCATTGATGACCATTTTGCGGTCCACCGGCCCGGTGATCTCCACCCAGCGTTGCAGCAGATCCGTAGGCGTCTCGGCCACCTGCCAGTCGCCGCCCCGGATGTGGGCAGTCTCGGCCAGAAAACCGGGAACTTCGCCGCCGTCGATACGCTCTTGCCGTTCGACGCGGGCGGCCAGCAGCGCTTCCCGTCGCTCGTTGAATTCCAGGTGCAGATCGGCCACAAAGGCCAGCGCCTCGGCGGAGAGAATTTCGTCGATACCGGGCGCATCTACCTCATCGATTTCAATTTCGACGCGTTCTTCCTCTTCGTCGTGCTGGTGCATCAGTTTCTCCTTGGGGGGGATAGGATATTGGATAGGTGATCAGTTCTATAGAACGCAGATTGCGCAGATTACGCAGATTTTCGCAGATTGAACCCCTTCGACAGGCTCAGGACAGCGCCGTGTGAATCCGTTCTTTCCGTGTCCATCCGTGTTCTATTTTTAGTCCGTACCAGCGAGGAACTAACGCATATGCGTCAGTCGATCAGCCAACTAACTGAAACGTGAAACGTGAGGTGTCGCCGCCTGATCTCACGTTTCACGTCTTCACGTTTCCGAACGCAAATCGTGGCTGCACCACCTTATGCTACTACAGCTTTGGCTTGGATGACAGGCGTGAATCCACTCTCGACCAGATAATCGGCCAGGGCTGCCTGCGCCCGCTCGGCATAGACACCGTAGCGCTGCTGTTTGCCCCGCACCCGCTCTTCCAGTTCGGGCAGCAGACCCATATTCGCTTTCATTGGCTGGAAGTTCTCCGGGTCGGCGTGGGTGATGTAATAGAGCAGACTGCCCATCATCGACTCGCGCGGGGGGACGAGCAGGGGCTGGCCGGTGAGCAGCCGGGCCATATTGATGCCCGCCAGCAGCCCGCCCATTGTGCTGCCCACATAGCCCTCCGTGCCGGTAATCTGCCCGGCAAAGAAAAGGTCTTCCCGCTCCCGGTATTGGAGCGTCGGGTGCAGCAGCGTCGGGCTGTTGATGAATGTGTTGCGGTGCATCTGGCCCAGCCGCACAAACTCCGCCCCAGCCAAACCGGGGATCATCTGTAAAATCTGGGCCTGTTGCCCCCATTTCATATTCGTCTGAAAACCTACCATATTGTAAAGCGTGCCCGCCACATTGTCCTGGCGCAACTGGACAACCGCCCAGGGCCGTCGTCCTGTGGCTGGGTCGCGCAGACCCACCGGGCGCATAGGGCCGTAGGCAAGGGAATCCATCCCCCTCGAGGCCAGCACCTCAATCGGCATACAGCCCTCGAAGTAGCGTTCCAGTTCCGCGTCCGCGCCCTTCAGTTCGTTCTTGGGCGATTCCAGCAGCGCGGTCACAAACGCCTCATACTCGGCTTTGTTGAAGGGGCAGTTGATGTAATCCCCCTCTTCCGGCCCGTCCATCGAGC
Source organism: Caldilineaceae bacterium (assembly GCA_023384455.1). GTDB lineage: Bacteria > Chloroflexota > Anaerolineae > Caldilineales > Caldilineaceae > JACQGT01. Next base: position 49,260 of record JAHDWH010000013.1, read on the forward strand.
TTTTGTCCCAGCGGCTCTGGCGAAAGGCGATGGACATATCGATACTGTCCGCCACCACAATCGGGGCCATCGCGTCGTAGAAGTAGAGGTAGCGCCCGGTCAAGCGCTGCACATCCGCGGTCAGGTCCGGGCTGGTCAGGGGTCCGGTGGCGAGGATTGTGGGGCCAACCGGGATGGCCGTTACCTCTTCCCGGCGCAGGTCGATATTGGGGTGGCTGCTGATCAGTTCGGTGATCTCGGCGGCGAACTCATCCCGCCCCACAGCCAGCGCGCTGCCCGCCGGCAGCGCGTGTCTGAAGGCCGTGCGCAGGATCAGACTGCCCAGGCTCTGCATCTCGTTTTTCAGGATGCCCAGCGCCCGATCCGGCAGGGTGCTGCCCATCGAATTGCTGCACACCAGTTCGGCCAAGTTGTCGGTGATGTGGGCCGCGGTGGAGCGCACCGGGCGCATTTCGTAGAGGGTGACGGCAAAGCCCCGCTCGGCCAGTTGCCAGGCGGCCTCTGTCCCAGCCAGCCCGCCACCGACAATTGTGATTGGCTGGCTCATTCGCTATCGTCGCCAGTCAGGGCAGCGGGAAAGATCAATTCGGCAAGGGTAGGCGCGGTCAACGCCTGCTCAACCAGAGAATCGAAGGTCTCGTCGTCGCTGATGGTGGCAATCCGCGCCAACATATCTTCCGACAGTTCGCCGAATTTGTGGGTCAGCAGACGCTGCAAGAGCAAACGCTTGCCCTCTTCCCGTCCTTCCTCCCGTCCTTCCTCCCGCCCTTCTTCACGCCCTTCTTCACGCCCTTCTTCAAGACCCTCCCGGCGACTATCCCGTCGCATTCTCTCAAAGACGGTCAACTCAATATCTGCGATCTGTTCCATCACACTGCCTCCCAAATCTACTAAATCTGCCGTGGGCAGATAGATGCTGATTAGCTCAATTAAAAAGAGTTTGTTGCCATCTGTCAAACCGCTGGCGATGATATTCTGCAAGACCGCCAGCTTTTGGGCAGGCTGCTCGGCCTCGTCCGCCGCCATCAGCATTGAGAGCGCACCGGCCACCGGGTCTTCCTGCACGGCATACCCACCCATCGGCAGGTCACGAATGCCTACCTGTCCATAGCGAAAAGCCAGTAGCTCTCGCCCGAATAGCTCTTCCGTATACGCCTTCCACGTCAGGCCACCCGCGCCGGGGCGCAAAACCAAGGCAATCGGCAGAACCCGACGCTGGCGCAGCACCCGCAGCAGACTGTAATACTCGAACATCCGCTGGGGGAAACGGCGCTGGGGATTGGACTCAATTTCCACGTGGACGAGAATCGTCTCCTTCTCGCCCGTCACCGTCTCCACCTCCGCCACCACATCCGTAATCCGCAACGTCTGTTCCGGCAGATTGATCACCAGCTCTTTGTCCAAAAAGTGCAGGGTGTCAAAATTTAGCTGCGCGGCCTCCTCGGCAAAGAAGATGCGCATAAAATTGGGCAGAAAGCGGTGAAAGAATTCCTTAAAAATGCGGTCGTGCCAGGTGGTGACTGGAGATTCGGTCTGTGCGGCCATCGCGCTCTTTCTCATTTCGGGCATGGTTCAAAACTGAACACACGCGCCTTTACAATTGAATGAGGAGGA
>JAHDWH010000327.1 GCA_023384455.1 Caldilineaceae bacterium
AGGGTGATTGGGGATTGGGGATTGGGGATTGGGGATTGGGGATCGGGGATTGGGGATCGGGGACTGGGAGATATCGCCCAATCCCTAGTCCCCACTCCCCAGTCCCCAGCCCTCAAATCAACGCCCGCACGGCCTCGCTCCCCTCCACCAGATTGATCAGATCGGTGAGTTGAAAGAGGGCTATATGACCGTCGATGGGGTAGATGCCATTTTCGGGCACGCCCAGGTGATGGGCCAGCCAGTTCAGCACACGCTCCGGTATATCCGCCTCCACATCCAGGCGCACGACGGACGAAAGCAGGTGGCGCTGGTGCAGAACGGGTTGGGACGCGAAGTTGTCCACTTCGGGCGAAAGGATGGGGAGCGGGCGCAGCACCCGAAAGAGCCAGGCGTTCTCCACAGAGATGCCGGGGAAGAGATCGGGCAAAAAGAAGCGCACGACCTCCTCGCTCCACAGAAAACTGCGCTCATCCCCGCTCTCGTCCCCTTCCAGCCGGGGCACTTCGACAAAACGGCTCAGTAGCCGGGGCACTTTGATACGGGCAAAGCTGGGCGCGGCGTTGGGCGAGCCGGGTTTCAGCCCCCGCAACTGCACCAGAAAGTTCAGGCTGTAGCTGCTGATAAAGGGGAAGGGGTGGCCGGGATCGATAGCCAGAGGCGTGAGCAGGGGGAAAATCTGCGCCTGGAAAAAAGAGCGCAGCCAGACCCGCTGCTCCCGTGTCAATGTGGCGGGCTGACGCATCAACGCGCCCCGTTCCTGGGCCAGCCCCGGCAGAAGCTCTGTGCGCAGCAGCCGGGAAGAGCGGGAGAGCAGGGCCGTGACCGCGGCGCAGAATTCGTCGGAAAAGAGCGCTGGCTGGTCAAAGGCGGCTTCGTCGTCCTCCTCGTCCCCGCCCTGATCCACGCAGAACTGGTCCAGGCTGGTCGCCATTAGGCCCAGAATACGCAACCGTTCCAGCAGAGGGCGGCTGCTGTTGTGGCTCTCGTCGCACAGATAGTGCGGCTCGCGCAAGGCCCCGGGCATAAGAGTGGCAGCCCGGTAGCGGGCCAGCCCAACCGCCAGGGACTTGGCCCGCTCGGCCACCCGGCGCTGGCGGCTGCGCGCCGGGCCTTCCCCCGGATTGCCCAGGGGGAAACGATTGGCAGGATTGGCGGTCAGGTGCAGGTTTGTCGTCATCGGCATTGTAGGTCAGAATCTGCGTAACTGCGCACCCCCTCCCAACCTCCCCCAGCGTAGGGGAGGAGTCGATTGACGCGGAAAGGGTTGATTTTCGCGGATAAAATCGAGAAAAATCCGGCTATTTCCGTACTTTCCGCCCTATCCGCGTTCCATTCTGTGCTACTCCGACAGGCTGCTGGAATAGGGAGGGATAGGGTAGGGTGGCACATCAGGCAAGGGCTTGGGTGGATGGGGGTAGGACGGCCAGAAAATCCTGGGCAAAGCGGGCCGCATAGCTCTGCAAGAGGGCGCTCACCCGCTCCGCCTGGGGAGAAGCAACGATCAGCCCCGCGTGGTTCTTCTTATTTTGCAGCCGCCAGATGATCTCTGGGTCGTTATAGGCTGTCAGGTCTGGTCTGTCTTGCCGGGCCAGACAGAGGATCAGCCCGGCGTAGTCCTGGCGGATGGGAGGCAGCACGTAGGCTTCGCCCCGCAGATGGGCCAGCTCGATGCGCGCCCACTCGGCCCACAGATTTACCCCGGCCGCCGCAGCCACCAGTTCGTCGATATTAGCGCCCCCCACCCGGGAGGCGGTTTCCAGAAAATAGAAGTGGCCGTCCTGCTCCGAGCGGATAAACTCGGCGTGGGTGACGCCCCGCACCATCCCCAGGCTGCTCATCACCTGGCGGTTGATGGCAAAGAGGGCCTGGGTCTCCGCGTCGTCGTAGTCCAGGCTGTGGGTGGTGAAGATGCCCCCGGTGTGAAAGACATCCATCGGCGGTCGCCCGTAGCGGTGGGCAATGTTGAAAACGACCTCCCGCTCAGAGACAATCGAATCCACGTGATAGACCGGGCCGGGCAGGTATTTCTCCAGCAGGTAATGGGATTGAAGATCGCCCAGTTCGTCCAGACTGCGCCACAGTTCCTCGCTGTTCTCCACCTTTTTCAGCCCGATGGAGCCGGCCTGGGAGCGGGGTTTGAACATCCACGGCGGGGGGACTTCGGCCATAAAAGCCCGCAGCCGGTCGTAGTTGAGGACGTGGACAAAAGGGGGCACAGGGATATTGCTATCCTTGGCCTGCACCCGCATAGCCAGTTTGTCCCGGAAGTAGCGGGCGGTGGTGTCGCCCATTCCCGGGGTGCGCAGATGCTCGCGCAGGGCCGCCGCCGTCTCCACATCGAAATCATCCAGGGGCACAATGCGGTCGATACGCCGATCTCTGGCCAGATAGCTGACCGCGTTGGTAATGTCGGGCAGGACAATTTTGGGCATATAGTGCAGTTCGTCGATGTTCTCCCAATCCCAGGCCGCGTCCTTCAGCTTCTCGATAGTAATCAGAATCACCCGACAGCCCTGGCGCTTGCACTCGCGCAGAAAGGCATTGCCTTTGAAAAAGCTGCCAATACAGAGAATCGTCAAATCGTTCACAGACTACTGCTCCTTTGCGCTGAATTCCACACGAATGGTAAAGAGATCGGCCACGACGAGGGTGTTGGCAAAGTTGGGGGGATTGATCCCAAAGTCACTCATTTTGACCGCGGCTTCGGCTACGCCCTGGATGGTATCGCCGCGGAGGGTGGCTGTCACGTTAAATGTGACGGGCAAAGCGATGGAACGCACGGTCAATTCACCCGCCAGTTGAAAGGTGGCTTCCTCGCCGTCCGTGTAGTCAGTCGGCCCGCCCACAATCGACGACGCCACAAAAACCGCTTCCGGGTATTTGCTGGATTCCAGCGCGTTGTCCCGCAGCCAGCCATCCCGCAGGGATTGGTCGCTGGTCAGGGAGGCCAGGTCCACCACAAAGCGGTTTTCGCCCAGGGGCTGGGCCGCGGCGAGGTCCAGTTGCAGAAAACCGCTTACCTGCTGGGTGCGGCCTTCCGTCACAGACTGTCCGGCGTTGATGCCATACTTGCCCAGGGCGTCGGCAAAGAACTCCTCGTTTACCCGATAGGCCGCGCTGGACTCGGCGGGGAGAATGGCAAAGGTACGCAGACCGCTCTGCGGGGCGGCAAGCGGTGGGGACACAGACGGGGCTGGCGCCGGTGTGGCAGCCGGGGCGGGGGTGGCCGGGCTGCATCCCACCAGCCCGATGAGCAGAGCAAACAACAGAAGGGTACGTTTCATGGCGTTGGTTCTCCTTCCTCTGGCTGGGTAGCCAGCACGCCCACAAAGGGCATTCCCTGGGGCAAATAGGCGGGCAGGGCCAGCCGTCGATCTCCGTAATTTTCCAGCAGCAGGCGGGCCACCAGGGAATGAATCCCCGCGTGGCCCAGAACTGGCGACAGATTTGTCACATCCAGCCCCGCTTCAAAGCCGTATTGCGTCAGCCCATTGACGAGGGTCTGGTTGCGGCTGATGATGTGGATGGGCGTATCCCAGCCATCTTCCTTGCGCGAGACCCGGGGCGGCTGGTGATCCCCCACCAGCACAAAGAGCGCGTTGGGGGCTTCTTCGCTCAGGATGAAATCGACCAGCACCCGCAGCTCGTATTCCACCGCGTTCAGATAATTCTGACGCCGCACTTCGTGGGGGATACCCTCGGCGTCGATGGGCGGCGGGTTTTCTCCCGCTACGTTAAGTGCTTGCCAGTCGGCCAGCCGGGGCGGCAGGGGCGCCCAGGGGTAGTGGCTGTTCTGGGTGATGGTAAAGAGCAGATAGGGCTGGTCGGTCTCCCCGCGCATCGCGGCTCTGGCCCGGTGGAGCGAAAATTGATCCGGCGGCGACGGACCCCAGCCGTACTTCGGCCCGCTGTAGTCCAGGTCCCGGTAGCGCAGCCAGCGGTCCGCGCCGTAGAAATTGAGATAGCGGCTCCACTGCGCGTCGGGCAGTTCCAGGGCCATAGACGAAAGGCCGTAATAGCGATAGCCCTGCCCCCGCAGAAAGCCGCCCAGATCGGGAAAGTCGTCCACCTGATAGCGCTCCATCAGCATCTCGTATTCGGGGTCACTGTCGATGGTCAGGCCAAAGAGCGCGCTGGTGTAGGAGATCCACGAGCCACCGCCCCAGGTGGGCGCGCTGCTTAGCCCGCTGGCGGCATACCAGCCCCCCTCGTCCAGGGCGGTCTCCAGTTCATCGGCCAGCGCGCTATAGGCCCGCAGCCAGTCTGGTCGTTTGTAGAGTACGCTGCCGTAGGATTCCACAAAAATCAGGTAGACATTGGGCGTAGTCACCAGCTTCTGTCCCCGGTAGTCATAGGCCCGGCGCACGTAGCGGTCATCAAAGGAGCGCACGGTCTCGTAGATATCCCGGGATGCCTGGGCATTGGCCCGCACTTTGTAGACCAGACTGCTCACTACCATTTCGGGTCGGGCCAGGTGATGCTGGTAGATCAGCGCCTGCCCCAGGCCAAAGCAGACCAGTAGGCCCAACAGGGCCTGGGAGAAGGGGGAAATGTGCTGGCTGATGGGCTGGCTGGTGACGCAGTAAATGGCAGCCCACAGAAGCGCCAGGGCCAACAGACTGCCGACCGCGGCCAGAATATAATAATAGAGCGGAAAGCTGGCATTGTCCACCACAAAGGCCAGCCCTTCGGTCAGCATCCGGTATTGGCTGTAGAAGACCGGCTCCATCTGAAAGAGAGCGCGCAAGGCCGCTTCGTAGATGGCGTAGACCAGCGCAGCCAGATAGCCAGCAAAGAAGAGCAGACGCACGGCGCCCCGGCGCAGCCACGGAAGAGCAACCCAGGCCGCCATCAGCAGCAGCCATTCCAGATGCAGCCGGGCCACGTCCGGCCCAGGCCGCCAGACGGCCAGGATATACAAAAGCTGTGCCGGCGCGTCTGCCAGGGCCGCCCCGAAGCCCGCGCCCCCCTCGCTGGTCAACAGGCCGGGCAAAAAGAGCAGGCAATTGAGCAGACCAAAGAGCAGCCAGAAGCTCAGGTCCGGCCGTTTTTGAAACCAGAGACGCCATGCGCGAAAACCCACAGTTGATCCTACTTTGTAGGTGCTCACCCCCGCCCCACCTCCCCCACCCTGGGGGTGGAGTCGATCCACATCCCACCCAGGAAAGGGGCGGGGTAGGGTG
>JAHDWH010000328.1 GCA_023384455.1 Caldilineaceae bacterium
CCCCACTGTGGGGGAGGTTGGGTGGGGGTGAGTCCAGGACGAGAAGCGGATCGACTCCTCCCCCACTGTGGGGGAGGTTGGGTGGGGGTGAGCAGTTACTTTTGTTGCCGGCCCGCTTCACCGACGAACTGAGGTGCTACAGGGATTTGAGAAAGGCAACGCAGCCGGGAGCCTGGGCAGCCGACAACCCGTGGAGAATCACCGCCCCGTCGAAAGCGCTCTGGCGCAGCAAGTGGAAGTAGTGGGGATAGTCCAGCAGCCCCGTCCCCGCGGCCGCATTGCCCGCCGCGCCATCCCGGGTCAGGTCTTTGGCGTGGACCAGGCCGATATCGTCCCCCAGCAGGTCGAAGGCTTCGTCGAGAATCTCCCGTTGCCGGGGCAGGCTGCCCGCGGGAAAGATATTCGCCCCATCCATCACAATCGTCAGCCGCTCCGAGCGCAGTTCGTCCAGCAGGCGGCGGGCCAGCCGGGGCGAACTGACCACATTCGAGACTTCCGGCTCGATACCCAAACGCAAATTATACTGTTCGGCGATGGCAATGGCCTGCTCCATTGTGGCCCGCATATCGGCCCACGCGCCATCAGTTGCATTTTCAGGATGGGAGCGCCACATAGAATCCCGGTTGCGGGTGCCCGTGCAGAGGGTGAGCAGATCGCTCCCCAAAGCCCGGGCATTTTTTGCCAGCACCTCCAATTGGGCCAGACCCTTTGCCCTTTCATTCTGCTCTGGGTGGGCCATATTAAATGTTGCCGAGAGGGATGCCATCCACATTTGACGGCTGGCGAATGCTTCTTGCGTTTTGGACACCTGAGCAGGCTCGATGGCGTCGGGCATAGAGGGAAGCCCCAGGCAGAGCGCGTCGAAATGAACAGCCGCAATACCCAGCCCGCTGATCTGATCCAGCAGCCGGTTCAGATCGGGAAGAGAATCACCCTCCTCCAGAAACGTCGTAGCAAAGATTCCAATCTCCATTGATAGCTCCTTTGAATGGTAACTGCTCACCCCCTCCCAACCTCCCCCACAGTGGGGGAGAAGTCGATCCACTTCCCTCCCTGGAATGGGGAGGGGTAGGGTGGGGTGGCTGAACAGGTACTTTGAATGGTAGTCTGTGTTGAATTTACGCCGGCCAGAGCTGCATACCCCCATCGACCCGCAAGACCTGCCCCGACACATACGACGCACCTTCCGAGGCCAGAAAGGCCACCGTTGCCGCGATCTCCTGGGGCCAGCCATAGCGCAGCAGTGTATCCCCCTCCTGAATTTTGCTCTGGTCCACCGGGCGGGTGGCAAGGAAACGGGGGGTGATGATCCCCCCCGGCGCGACAACATTGACCGTCACATTGTGGGGGCGCAATTGATCGGCCAGGCAGCGGGCGTATTCGTGCATAGCTGCTTTGGCCGTGGCGTAGATTACCCCCTGTCCCCGCCCGACCAGACCGGCCACACTGCCGATATTGACGATCCGGCCAGCCTTGCGCGCCATCATCTCTGGGGCCACCTCCCGACAGACCAGAATGCAGGTCATCAGATTGCGGTCGATGACGGTGCGGATGTCTTCAAGCGAGACTTGGATAGCGTCGTTATGAACCGGCTTACCCCCGCCTTCGCCCAGCACCCCTTGCGCGCCGATGTCACCCCCGGCATTGTTGACCAGAATGTCAATGCGCCCAAAGTGTGCCCGAATCTGGCGCACCAGATCAGCTACCACCGCCGGGTCCGTCAGATCGCCGTGGACAGCCAGCACATCCGCGCCCTGCTCCGCGCCGATGGCGTCGGCCACGGCTTGCAGCGAATCGGCTTCGCCAAAGGCACGGGTCGAGGTGGGGGATGTGCCGTGTATCACCACCTGTGCCCCCAGCCCCGCCAGGTGGGAAGCAATCACCCGGCCGATGCCGCGGGATGAACCCGTTACCCACGCTACTTTTCCCTGCAATTCTCCTGCTCTCATTGGGGTCTTCTCCTGGGGATTGATAAATTGATAGGCTTCTCTGGCTATTCTACCCGTCCCGGCTACTTTATGCCAGTGTGTTGTACCCCCAGTCGGCGCTGCTCGATAGGTGCATCTTCGTCCTTTTTCGGCTACAATCTTTGGCAATGATCCATCTCAACGCTGGAGGAAAATTGTGACACAAACAATCGGTGTGGTTGGTCTGGGCGCGATGGGGATGGGTATGGCCCAATCTCTTGTGCGCGCCGGTTTTGTGGTGAAAGGGTATGACATTGCGCCTGGCCCTGGGCAAAGGCTGGCGGAGGCAGGCGGTCACGCCGCGGCCACTGTTGCCGAAGCCGCCGCTGGCGCGGATGTGTTAATTGTAATGGTTGTCAATGCAGCCCAGGCCGAAGATGTGCTCTTTGGCAGCGGTGGCGGTGCGGCCGCACTGCCCGCAGGCAGTCTGGTAATGCTCTCCTGTACGGTTGCCCCCGCCTTTGCCCGCAAGACTGCCGACCGCCTGGCGGCCATGGGGCTGGAGATGCTGGATGCGCCGGTGAGCGGCGGCCCTATCCGCTCCGCCGAGGGCAGTCTGAGTGTAATGGCTTCCGGCGCGCCGGCCCTTTTTGAGAAGTACGCGGGGGTGCTGGAGGCGATAGCAGCCAATGTCTACCGTATGGGGGATGCGCCGGGGCTGGGTTCGGTGATGAAGAGTATCAACCAGCTCCTGGCCGGTGTTCATCTGACCGCAATGGGCGAAGCCTTTGTCTTCGGCATCAAACAGGGCATCGATCCCCGGCAAATGTACGAAGTCATCTGCGCCAGCGCCGGCGGTTCGTGGATGTTCCAGAACCGGGGGGAGCACATTCTGGACAACGACTACACCCCCCGCAGCGCGGTGGATATTTGGGGCAAGGATTTGGGGATTGTGCTGGAAACGGGCAGAGAGAACCGATTGGCTCTGCCCCTGGCCGCGATAGCTCATCAGATGTTTCTGGCCGCCTCTGCCCAGGGGATGGGGCGGATGGACGACGCCGCCATTGTGAAAATCTACGCTCAGTTGGCCGGGGTGGAGATGGAGGGGTGAAGGTGTATGTAATCGGAGTATTCGTCGATATTTGCGCGGCAGAGGATTCACACAATGCAGCGAGAACTGTATAGCAGTGGAAGTGCTTGGGAAGAGATGGCGGGCTACAGTCGGGCTGTGCAGGTCGGCGACCGGATTCTGGTTTCGGGCACAACAGCCGTGGATGAGCAGGGGCGATTGGTGGGGGGCGACGATCCCGCAGCCCAGACCCGCTATGCAATTCAGAAGATCGAACGGGCCATCCGCGCCCTGGGCGGCGAATTGGGGGATGTGGTGCGTACCCGGGTTTTCGTCAGCAACATAGACAACTGGGAAGCCGTAGCCCGCACCCACGGCGAATTCTTCCGGGATATCCGCCCGGTCAATTCTCTGGTCGAGGCCCGGCTGGTCGGCCCCCAATATCTGGTGGAGATCGAGGCTGAAGCCGTCATACAGCCCCAGGCGTGAATTTCCGATTTCAATCTCTCCATCACCCATCACCCTTCTGTTTTGACGAAGATAGACGATTCGACTATACTTAGGACTTGTCAAGAAATAAGTTCCATCCGGTGCGTCGCACTGTCCACGAAATGACTCTAGTCCGCAACCTCATCTGGACAGTGCGACGCACCAAAACGGGAAGTTATTCTTTGACAAGCCCTAACTGCTCATCCCCATCCAACCTTCCCCAAAGTGGGGGAGGAGTCGCTCCACTTCCCTCCCTGGGATGGGGAGGGGTAGGGTGGGGTGGCTGAACAGTTACGACCACTGCCAATGCCTGTGTAGTTTGGGCGGAATAGTAAGAACAACAGAAGGGAGCAAGGCCGGATTCACGGCCTTGCTCCCTTTTGTTAGAAATTGTGGCTTAATGTGTACTGATCAACGAGATGATAAAACGTAGGTGCGGTGAGATGATAAAACGTAGGTGCGGTTTGCAACCGCACTTTCACCCGGAGAAGTGCGGTTGCAAACCGCACCTACAGATTCCACGATCTTCTTGATCAGTACGGAAAAACCGGATTTTTGTACTGATCAACGAGATGATAAAACGTAGGTGCGGTTTGTAACCGCACTTTCACCCGGAGAAGTGCGGTTACAAACTACAGATTCCACGATCTTCTTGAACAGAATAATTGGTGTTGAAAATCCTCTACCCACAGAAGGAGTTTCCCATGACCGAACGTACTCTGCCCCAACTTCTCGATCTCTCCGGCAGAGTGGCGATTGTCACCGGCGCGGCCGGCTGGCTGGGGTCTGCGATGAGCCGCGCCCTGGCCGAAGCAGGCGCAACTCTCGTTGTCACCAGCCGGGAGGCGGAGCGGGCCCAGGGCTTTGCCGACAGCCTGCCCGGCCACGGACACATCGGCCTGGCTCTCTCTCAGGAGGAGACGGAACAGATTCCCGGCTTTGTGGCGGATGTGGTGAATCGGCTGGGGCGGGTGGATGTGCTGGTCAACAACGCCTATGGCACAACCGCGCCCAGCATCGACAGCGCCAGCGCTGAGGATTTTGACCGGGCCTATCACGCGGGGGTGACGGCTTATTTTCTGTTGGCACGGGAGGTGGTCCACCATCTGCACACACGGGGCGCGCCTGGCTCAGTCATCAACATTGCCAGTATGTACGGCGTCGTCGCCAGCTATCCCGACGCCTATACCGACCTGCCTGTCAACAGCCCGCCCAACTATCACGGACTGAAGGGGGGGCTGATCCATCTGACCCGTCACCTGGCCGTCTATTGGGCCAAAGATAGGGTGCGGGTCAACGCCATCAGCCCTGGCGCGTTTCCATCGCCCCGGGTGCGGAAATCTATGCCGGATTTTGTCGGACGACTCAATCAGAAGGTACCGCTGGGGCGGATGGGTGAACCGGAGGAGTTGAAGGGGCTGGTTGTCCTGCTGGCCAGCGACGCGGGTAGTTACATCACCGGGCAGAATATCCTTGTGGATGGCGGCTGGACCGCGTGGTAAGCAGTGAATATCCAGAATTTGTGCATCGGGAAAGTAAAACGTAGGTGCGGTTTGCAACCGCACTTTCACCCGAAGAAGTGCGGTTGCAAACCGCACCTACAGATTTCACGGTCTTCTTGACCCCTGGATCGACTCCTCCCCCACATTGGGCTAATCATTACCCACAAGTATGCGAGGGTGGAAAATGAGTCGGGAGGAAGAG